>JBCCXW010000173.1:0-6755 GCA_039191105.1 Pseudomonadota bacterium | reverse complement strand
TGGTCATGGTCATGGTCATGGTCATGGTCATGGTCATGGTCATGGTCATGGTGCGCCTCCTCGGCGACCTTTTCAACCTCGTCATGCGCGTGATCCTCGGCGTCCGCCGCAGCCATTACTGTGTCTGCCGAAGCCGTTTCGGCCATTTCTGCGTTCACCGTATCCACCTCTTCCACGGCTTTCGCGGCTTCAACCGGTGGCGCTTCCGCAATCACATCTTCGGTGGCCTCGGTCGCGGGTTGGCAGGCACTTAGGGCCAACAGACTGGTCGCAATGAGTAGGGAAGAACGAGACATTTGAAACTCCAGCTTCTAAGAGAGGGGGTAACAGCATTGGTTCGATAGTATGCTGCGGATAGTATCGTGTTCCTGCAACAAAAAAAGGCTCTTCTGGCCTTCGCGCAAAAATACTTTTTCGTCATGGTTGACGCGCGTAGAAACGCCGCACGCAAATGGATCGAGCCACCGCCGGGCCGGCCGCCCCAGTGAGCCTGAGCCTCGGCGAGCCTATTCCGGCACCTGATTTGCAGTTGTGACGCTCATGGAGCAGAAGAAACCTTTACTCTCGAAACGCGCGCGCCGCTATCTCGGCGCCGCCATTGCCACGGCTGTTACAACCTTTATCGCCATGAGCACAATATATTCGGCAAAAGCCGACACCTGCAATTTGCACGACGCGATGTCGTGGCAGCAGGCTTTGAGCGATCCGGAAATCGAGCAAACGCCCGAATATATCCGCTTTGTCACAGAGGCCTTTCTCAACGCTTGCCCCGCGCGTCCGGAAGTCTTCGAGGCGCACCGGATCGCTGGCATGGCGGCGGCGGATATGGGCGACCCAAGGGCGGCGGCGCGGCACTTTGCCGACGCTGGCCCAATGTCAGACAAGACCGCAAATTTCTATGCGATCTCGGCGCTTTTGGCGATCGGTCAGAATCGCCAAGCTTGGCAGCTACGCGATCAGATGATCGCGGCTTGGCACCGTCGGCTTGACCGCCACCCAGACGTTTTCATCGCGAAGAACATCTTCACCCGCGGGACAATTTACGAAGTTTACTTTTCCAGATTGGATCGCCACAGCAACACAAGCCGCGTTTGGGTGGCTGTGCCGAACGGCCCAGGTTGGCCCGCCTCCCTTGCCATCTCGAAAGAGCGGCTCAGCCTTGCCATGCATCGCATTCGCGCCGGCACCCTTGATGCGCAAACGCGGTTCGTCGACCTTAACCGCTGTGACGGGCGCCACGCGCTCGGTCAGATCTCGGGCGCCACGTTAAGTGAAGCGCTCGATCCGGCGACTGAAACTCAGTTGAGGAAATATCTCAAACGCCCCGACGAACAGGTACCGCGCGATGGCACCCGTATCCGTCCATGCCTTTGGCCAGCGCGACTCTTGCCAGATGTTCCGAAAGGCTAAAGGCGTTTGATGACTTCCGCGATGACCGCATCTGCGGTGATGTTGAAATAGGCATAGAGGTCTTTATACGGCGCCGACGCGCCGAACGAGGACATCCCAACAAAGCCGCCATCGTGTCCAATCCAACGATCCCAGCCAAACCGCACGCCGGCCTCAACCGCAATCCGCGGTAGGTCACAGCCAAGCACTTCACTTTGATACGCTGCGCTTTGTTGTTCGAAAAGATCCATGCACGGCATCGACACAACCCGAACCGCAATATCCTTGGCGGCGAGCTTAGCTTGCGCATCGAGCGCGATTTCAACTTCGGACCCGGTGGCAATGATCACCGCTTGCGGAGAGTCCGCATCTGAGAGGATGTAAGCGCCTGTTTCCGAGAGATTATCATCGCTCGGCTGCGTGCGCGATGATTTGAGTTTTTGCCGGGTCAGGGCCAGCGTGCTGGGACCCGTTTGATGGCGCAGCGCGAGCTCCCAACACTCAGCCGTTTCAATGCCGTCGCATGGGCGAAACACGCGCATATTCGGCATTGCACGTAGCGAAGCCACGTGTTCGACCGGCTGATGTGTCGGGCCATCTTCCCCGAGCCCGATAGAATCATGTGTCATGACATGAATAACCCGAATGCCCATCAGCGCGCCCAATCGAATGGCGGCGCGCGAATAGTCGGCGAAAACCAAAAATGTCCCTGAATATGGGATCACACCGCCATGCAAGGCCATGCCGTTCATCGCTGCGGCCATAGCGTGTTCGCGAATGCCATAATGAACATAGCGGCCAGACCAATTTGCGGGCGACAAGACTTCGGTATGGCTCGTTTTGGTATTATTTGACCCTGTCAAATCGGCCGAGCCGCCGATCATTTCGGGGATAGCGGCGGTGAGCGGCTCGAGCACAGCGCCCGACCATTGCCGCGTCGCCTTGTTCTCGCCCGCTTTCAAAACAGCGGCTTTGTGGGTCTCAATCAAGTCGGCAAGATGAGGGGGTAACGTGCCAGCCATCGCGGCTTCGAACGCAGCCTTTTGGGCCGATGCTGAAAGCCTTGCTTGCCAGTCCTGATAGTCTTGTTCAGCCCGCCGCCCGGCGGACTGCCACGCCACTTCGATCTCCGCGGGGACGTCGAAAGGAGGATGCGGCCAGCCGATATTTTGGCGGATGGTCTCGATCTCGTCCGGTCCATATGGACCCCCATGCGCAGGCCCTGTCCCAGCGCGTTTCGCACCATAGCCAATGATGGTTTTCACTGCCAACATTACCGGTTTGGACTGCTCCTGCGCCCAAGCCAGCGCCGTTTCGACATCGTCCATGTCGTGTCCGTCAACGGCACGCGTCACCCAGCCAGAGGCTTCAAACCGCGCGCGCTGATCCGTGGAGTCGGCCATGTCGGTGCCGCCATCAATTGTCACGGCATTGTCATCGAATAAGACAATGAGATTGGCGAGCTGCATATGGCCCGCCAGCGTGATGGCTTCTTGGCTGATACCCTCCATCAAGCATCCATCGCCCGCGATGACGTAGGTCTTATGATTGACCAGGTCATCGCCGAAGCGGGCATTCAAGTGACGTTCCGCGATGGCCATGCCGACGGCCGTACTGATCCCTTGCCCCAGTGGCCCAGTCGTGGTCTCGACCCCTTTGGCGAGGAAGTTCTCCGGATGGCCTGCGGTCGGCCGACCAAGCTGACGAAAGTGGCGGATATCGTCCCGTTGAATGCTGTCATATCCGGTGAGGTGCAACAGCGCATAGACCAACATGGAGCCATGCCCTGCGGATAAAACAAAGCGATCACGGTCAGCCCAATCCGGATCGGCAGGATTGTGCTTCATAAACTTGGTGAAGAGGATGGTTGCCGCATCGGCCATTCCGAGCGGCAAGCCAACATGGCCTGACTTCGCCGCTTCGACCGCATCCATCGATAAAGCCCGGATGGCATTGGCCATATCGCGCGCTGACACCGTCATGCCTCAACCCCTGTTTTTAGTTGGACCGGGAATGAACAGCGTGGCTTGGGCTGTCAAGAGTCCGCATCCGCGACTATTGAGTTTTCAGAATAATGACTGCAAACGTTTGACGATGAGCGTGATTGAATCTGCGGCCGCCCGATTAGACAAAGCCGTGCAACGCCTTGAAGGCGCTGTCGAAGGTTTGTTTGAACGTACCGGCAATCCCGGGCTGCTCCGGCAAGAACTCAACGCGATGATGGAGGATCGCGCCAAACTGGCCGAGCAATTGGATGAGTCGCTGGCCCGCGAGAAAGAACTCCAAGCCTTGGCGGACGAAGCCTCGGAAGCGCTTGGCGCGGCGATCGAAGAAGTGCGCGCAGCCCTTGGCCGCGAAGGGCGGCGTTAATGGCGAAGGCCGATATCCGAATCAGAGGGCGAACCTATTCCGTCGCCTGCGCCCCTGGCCAAGAGTCGCGTTTGGTCGAACTGTCTCGGCAACTCGATGTAAGGGTGGAAGATATTGCAAAAGCGGTTGGGAATATTGGCGATGATCGCCTATTGCTCATTGCCTCTTTGGCGCTCTTGGATGAACTTGACGCCTCCCATCGCGCGCAAGCCTCTGCTGCAGGACCTGATATTGCGCGCGCGGCCCAGGCGCTTGGCGACACCGCCGCCCGGATCGAAGCCTTGGCAGCACGGATTGAGGCCGAGAAATGACACCGCCCTCTTTGAGTGTGCTCATTCCGTTTTACAATGAACAAGGGAATGTGCTGCCACTCTTAGAAGAAGTGCATTCGGCTTTGGACGGCATCGCGTTTGAAGTGATTTGCGTCAACGATTGCTCTGACGACGCAACCGGGGACGAACTCGCGGCAGCGGCGCAGCGTTGGCCGAAAACCGTGACGGTGTTCTCGCACATCCGTCGCGCCGGAAAATCAGCCGCCTTGTTCACCGGCTTGAAGACGGTCCGCGGCACGTGGACACAATTGATCGATGGCGACGGTCAGAATGATATCCATGACACCGCGCGGCTTTGGCCGATATTGATCGACGGCCAAGACACCGGCGCGCTGGGCATCGTCGCGGGCAAGCGCAAGAGCCGTAATGATAGTGGCTTTAAATGGCTGCAATCGCGCATCGCAAACGGCATACGGCGCTTTGTCCTGCGCGATGATGCGACCGATACTGGCTGCGGCTGGAAACTGATCCGGACCGAGGCATTCCGCGAGCTGCCTTACTTTGCCTCGATGCATCGGTTCTTGCCGGCGCTGGTCAAACGCGCCGGGTGGACGGTGCGAGAGGAACGCGTCAATGACCGGCCGCGTTGGCATGGCCGATCCAAATATGGGTTTCTCGGGCGGCTCGGCGCGGGCCTGTTCGATTTAATCGGGATGTTTTGGCTCACCCGCCGCGGCGGACAGGGTGTGGCGCGGGAATGGAATGATCCGAGGGCTTGAGCTGACAAAAATCAATCCCCGATTGATTCGACCGGCTTTTCTCGCGCGCGGAGGATACAGATTGGTAAAAAATTCTCTCTATAGAAGTACTCAAAAGTCTGTTATTTGTTTTAATCCAAATATTTATTTACTTTCGAGTGTATTTATTCTACATTTTAATCAGATAAGCTTGTATTTTAACTTTTTGTTATAAATTCCCGCTTAAGTAGAAATTGTCGCAGGCGGTTTCTCCATGACCGTACCGGACAAGCTCAAGGCTTGGGTTCATCCGCCCCTCTAACCCAGCCACCCACTTGGGATGCACCTTTCTAGGTGCATCCCATTTTTCTTTCAGGTTATCCTGTCAGATCATTCGCCAAGACGGGCTTGGTGTTCGCAAGCGAATGCGTCTCCATAATCGCATCCTTTCTTAAAGAATGCCTGAGCCCGCTGCGGCTCGTAAGACTCAAAGTGATCATCCGCATAGCGGAGGCCTGCGATGATGCAATTGTGCGCATGTGATTCGGTGCAAGACCGTTCAAACGCTTCAAGCGCGGCGTCTGGGTCCGAAGGCAACACTGATCCGCTAGCGACGATTTGCCCGTAGGTTTGACACGCATCAAGATGCCCTAAGGCGCAAGCTCTGGCATAGTTTTTCGCTCCACGCACAGCCTCTTTATCAGCGCCTTTGCCGAATAGGCGGATCATGCCGGCGTCGACGCACGCATCCGCATCCTCTGCCGCGCACCCAATATCGGCTGTCTCGAGATACACGGCCAGTCTGTCGCATCCGGATTGGATGCCAGCCGCACAGGCTTGATGCCCGAGAGTAATGTGCATGTGGGGTGGTAGCTCGAGCTCGGACCGGTCTTCCAAAATTTCAAAGGCTCGATCACAATAGGTTAGGGTCTCACGGCCACAAGCAAGTGTGAAGAAAGATATAGCGTTTGCGTAGTCTTCGCGCATTAGCGCCTCCTCGCCTTTACGAGCCATAATGTTTGGATCGGTGATATGATTGTGTTGAAGATCGATCTGTCCCGATCCGTTTGCTTTCGTGTTTTCAATTTCAATGACACCAGACGCACTCTCCACGCCGGTGTCGGTTTGGCCAAGGGCAACGAAAGGGCTGAGAGCGATTAGCCAAACAATTATGATGCAAAGACGCATTTTAAGTTCCTATGTTTCAAGGTCCCCAGTATCTGTGGCGCGGATACGGACTCACACGGCACTTATACATATAAAAGTCGCTCTTTAAGTGGGTGTTCTGACTGATCTGTGCTAAATTATATTTAGGTGTTCGTTTGCTGAACCGCTCACTCGAGCATCACTGCTCCAGAAGATACCTTTCATTGCAAACCGGAACGTCTCCCGCTTCACACAGCCGGTCGAACAATTCTCTCGCAGCGGGTTTGTTTTGCGGAACGAGCTCGCCTTGCACCAGTGCATAAGCAAGGGCGCGGCAACTCGCATGATGCGATGCGCGGCATCCAAGTTCATAATAATAAACAGCCGCCGCGCCGCTCCCCTCGATCTCGGGGGTGTCCGCATAAGCCTCTCCGAGGAACAGGCACGTTTCGAGATCCCCCTGCATGCAGCCGCGATCCCACATAAGCGTCGCGTCTGATTCATCGCGCCCTTCGACCAACCCATCTATATAAACAGTTCCGAGCAATGAACAGCCGAGGCCATATTCAAGATCGCACGCTTTTTCGAGTGCGGCTTCGGCGAGATCGCCATTCGGCTCGTCGCTTAGCCCTTCATAATAGAGTGAGCCCAGATTATAGCAGCCGCGCGCGTCATTGACCGCGCAGGCCTTTTTAAATTTGGTCTCGGCTTTAGCTTTGTCGATCTCAAGGCCGCCATGGCCAAATGCATAACCTCGCCCAAGCGCGATACAGGCACCCGGGTCTGTGACCGTGCCGTCATCGTCGCTGCATTGCGCCCGATATTGATCGTAAAACACGGC
>JBCCXW010000172.1:0-6768 GCA_039191105.1 Pseudomonadota bacterium | reverse complement strand
CGAAACACTTCGAGCGCTTGCTGCGGTGTTTTCCCGCCGCCGTCAGTGACCGTTAAATCGGTATCGGTGAGCGTCCCCGCCATTGCCCGTGAGCAAATCATCGAGATTGGAAACCGCGATCCTTCTTCGTCGCCAAAGGCCACAACTTCGATGGCAAAGGGCAGCCGGCGCCCTTGCGCATTTAAAGCGGCAACACTTTCAATCCCCAGCAAAATGCCAAGTGGGCCATCATATAGGCCCGCATCATATACGCTATCCAAATGCGAGCCGATGATTAGGGCAGGCGCTTTCGGGACGGCGCCCTCATAGCGACCAATCAGATTGCCAGCGCCATCCAAACGCGTCGACATACCCGCCTCGCTCATCCAGCCGACGACCGTATTGATCGCTGCAGCATGCGCGGGCATCAAATAGGCGCGGAACAGTCCGCCTTCCATATCGCTGAAAGGCTGGACGCCGAGGCGATCGCAGCGCTGGACCACGCGTGCACCAGAGATCTCCTCGGTGGCTTCGAGCGTGGCTACCATCCGCTCGCCTCGCCATCGCTACGGGGATCTGAAGCACCTTCGAAACGCCCGTCCTCATGGCGCACCAAAGCACCTGCATGTCCCATCGTTTCGGAAAAGTCCGGCAGCATCTCAACTTCATGCCCGGCTTTTTCCAATGCTGCGATCAAGGCTGGATCGAAGCGGCTTTCCAGTTTCAAGCTCGTGCTCGATTGGCCCCAAGTGCGGCCGAGCAGCCAGCGCGGCGCGGCGATCGCTTCTTGCAACTCCATCCCATACTGAGCGTAGCGCGTGAAGATCGCGGCCTGCGTTTGCGGCTGACCTTCGCCGCCCATCGTTCCGTAGGCCATGACACGGCCATCCGCCAAAAACGCCATCGCGGGATTGAGGGTGTGGAATGGTTTGCGACCAGGGCGCAGGGCGTTCCAGCCGGTCTGCGACAGCTCGAAACTCGCCCCGCGGTTTTGCCAAGTGACCCCCGTCTTAGGCAGCGTTACACCAGACCCGAATTCGAAGAAAGTAGATTGGATGGCGCTGACCGACCAACCGTCTTTGTCCATGGCGCCAAACCAAGTGGTGTCGCCGGGCTGTGTCGGTTCCGGCCAGACTTTGGCTGTGCTCATATCAATTTGGCCAGCGAGCTCCTCCAGAAGCGCAGCATCGTCTAGCGCCTCTTGCGCCGATCTTCGCATCAGCTCTGGATCGCCTAATTCGATCTTTCGGCCATAGCCGAACGCTTGCTTGGTCGCTTCGACGAGACCGTGGACGTGATCGAAGCCTTCGCCGGTTTCGATCCCGAGTTTTTCATACAGCGCCAAGATCAAAAGTGAGCTCATCCCTTGCGTGGGCGGCGGGAAGTTGAACACGTCCGCCCCAAAAGCCTTGATCGAAAGCGGCTCCGTCTTAAACGCGGTGTGATTGGCGAGATCTGCGGCTGTGATTGGACTGCCCGCTGCGCTAAGATCAGCGATCAAGTCGGTTGCGATAGCGCCAGTATAAAAATCTTGCAGTCCATTTTTGCACAAACGCCGTAAGGTTTGACCGAGTGCGGGCTGATAGAGCCGCTCACCGATGTTCAGCGGGCGTCCGTGGGGTCGGAAGACGTCGGAGAAGCCAGCATTTCCTGCAAGCTCTGAGTCTTTGTTCGCCGCGACCGCCGCGCCGCTTTTGGTCACTTCAACGCCGTCTTCCGCGTAACCAATGGCCGCGCTCAGCAAGTCTGAGAGCGGAACGGTGCTGTTCACCTCGGTTAAGAGGCGGTCCCATCCCGCCACCGTGCCAGCCACCGTGATGGCTGCGAGCGGACCGCGAAACGGGATCGTCTCCATTCCGGCATTCGCATAGAGATCTAGGCTGACATGTTCGCCAGCTGCGCCGCAGGCATCAATGACGAAGCGCGCGCCATCAGGCGATTGGACCAACCAAAAACTGTCGCCACCAAGCCCGGTCATATGGGGATAAACTACGGCCAGCGTCGCGGCGACGGCGACGGCTGCTTCCACCGCGTTCCCGCCTTTTTTCAATACGTCTCGGCCCGCCCGGCTGGCCAAATAGTGCGGACTGGTGACGATCCCGTTCTCGAACGTCGCGCTCGTCATGAGATGGGCTCCAGAGCTGGCATAGGCGTTGGATCAAAGCCGATCAGACCGGCACGGCTCAAATGCTCTGCTGCACTGAACAACTGCTCTTCGCGCCCTTTTTTGGCAATCAATTGGACCCCGAGGGGTAATTTGCCCGGCCGCTTTAGGGGCACCGACAAAATCGGCACGCCAGCGACGCTCAAAGGTTGTGTATAAAGCCCAAGATTGGCCCGTGCCGAAACGCGTTTGCCATCGACTTCAATCCAGCCATCGGAAATTTTTGGCGCCGTGGATGGCGTCGACGGGGCCATCAATAGATCGAATTTGGAGAGTGCTGCTGCGAGCTGACGGTTGAACTGTTGAATGATTGACTTCGCCAGTTGCACTTTGTCATCCGAGAGCGCGATCCCGGCGATCAACCGATCACGCACGGCCGGATCATATCCCATTGCATTGGCTTGCAGGGTTTCCAAGTGAAGCAGACCACCATGTTTCGCTGTGACGAGAAACGCCGCTGAGCGCGCAGCTTCCGTCAGTGATAACTCAATCAAGGGTGCATCGCCAAAGACTGCAGCCAGCGCATCGACGCCGGCATTGCCATCGGGATCGCCATTGCGGCGATACCAGCCATCTAATCGCGCGACCCGAAACGAACGTTTCTTCCGCTTTGGCTCGGATGTGCTGGCCAAGACGCGATAGGTCATGGCGAGATCGTCTATCGTTTGTGTGAAGGGACCCATGGTATCGAGTTGCTCAACAAAAGGAAACACGCCCTTCATCGGGAGACAGCCATGCGTCGGGCGCAGTCCAAACAAACCGCATAGGCTGGCGGGCACACGCACCGAACCGTTTGTGTCTGACCCGAGCGTCATAGGAACCAGACCGGCGGCAACGGCGGCCGCAGAGCCACCCGAGGAGCCGCCTGCCAGGCGGGTTGGGTCATATGGATTGCGGGTGGTGCCGAAATTTGCGTTCACGGTCGCAAAACCATAGGCAAACTCGTCCATATTGAGCCGCCCGAGACAAATCGCATCGGCGGCTTTTAAGCGCGCGACTAAGTCCGCGTCGGTCTTCGCGGGCGGCGCCGCGGCGCGCAGTTGAGCACCCGCTTTGGTCACCTCTCCAGCGACATCAAACAGATCTTTCACTGCAAACGGCACACCCGCCAATGGACCGATCGCATTGCCCTTGGCGATCCGTTGATCGAGGCTTTGCGCCGCCGCGCGCGCTGCTGTTTCAGAAACATGCGTGAAGCAATTCAAGCCTGGGTCATGGGCTTTGATATTCGCAAGGCACGCCTCAACGATTTCGGTTGCTGACATATGGCCGCTTGAGACCGCAGCTCTGATCTCGCGGACTGAAGCTGTCTTCATCCTCATTTGCTGGCGGCATCCAAGGCGTTGTGCGCCGCCAGCACTATGGCGTAATGCGTTTGCAGGAGAGCGAGATTGCTCTCGACGCCCGCTTCAATCACCGGATCTGTCAACAATTGCAGCGCCTTCGCCTGAGCGAGTTCGTCGGCAATGCGAGCGCGATCACTGGCAAGAGCTTTCGGCGGTTGGGTCATAGCAAAAGGGTGCAAAATCCAATTTGAAAATGGGTTTGATTGATGCATTTTTGGCATCGGTCTTACTGTGTTGCAAGCCGGAAGTCGGAATTTCCGCGAATTCATCGAAATCGCACTCAAGCGTTTATCGGACGCAGCGATTCTGCTCAATATGCAGGCGTTTAGGGGTTTTGATCGCTGCTCAAGTGATCGAATAAAGCGCGCGGTCTAAAGGCACGAGGCCGCCATTTAGACATCATGCGACGACATCGACTTGAGCGTTCAGAGCCGCTTTGAGCAGTTCGACCAGATCGCGGGTGTAATTGGCGAGAATGCGGCCTTTGGGAACGAGCAATGAGATCGTCGTCGGTTTGCTGGCGCCTTTTGACAGCGGCACCCAGGCGAGTTTGCGATCATGGATGTCCTGGCGCAAGCCAATCGGCGATAGAAACGCGATGCCCAAATTCGATAAGACCAAATTGCGCAACATCCCAACCCGTTCGACTCGTGCGGCGATCTGAAACGGCAAATTCGGATCGTCGATTAACTCCTTGAGGATGCTATGGTTTAACCAGTTTTGGTTCGGGGCAATAATCGGATAGTCCAGGCAGTCAGAGAGCGAAACGCTGGCGCGCGTGGCGAGCGTATGGTCGGGGTGGGTGATAATGCCAATAGGAGCCTTGATCGAAGTTACGGTTTCTGTGCGGGTCGTGCCGGTAATATCAAAGGCGCAGACCAGATCAGCATCTTTTGCCAAGAGCGCCGATTTGACGAAATAATTGTCACCGGAGATGAGATGAAAATCGATACCTGGATAGGTGACTTGCAGCTTTGCCATCGCTTGCGGCAGGATCTCCGTCGTTATGCTCTCGGCCGCCGCAATATGAATGGTGCCGCGCGCGCCGCCCTTTAACCGACCAATGTCTTGGCGGAGCTTCTCGGCATCTTGCGACCATTCCTGGACATGTGAGAGCAGCAACTCCCCGGCGGCTGTTGGCCGTATCCCGCGTGGCAAGCGCTCGAATAATTCGACCCCTAACTCGGATTCCAATTGCAGCAATTGGCGATTGACCGCCGACGACGCAACTTGCAATCTGTCAGCGGCTTTGCGAATAGAACCATCGCGTACGGCTTGTTTGAAATACAATAACCCGGTTTTGATTAAAGCCATGCACACACTCTTACGCCACTCGTCGAAGACCAAGATGTTACATGTTTTAGAGCGCAGTGAAACATTTATTCGCTCGCATTGCTCCTTGATGGCGCGCGTGGGGCACACATGAGGCGGTTTCTTCCGGATTTGTTCGTAACCCTCATGGTGGTCAGTGCGGGGCTCGGCTTTTTGCTGCCGGAATGGGGATCGAGCGACGGCCCGCTGCGATTGGGCCTTGTGACGAAGCTTGGCATTGCCCTGGTGTTTTTTCTGCACGGCGCCAATCTCGCGCCTGAAAATTTGGTTGCGGGTGTGAAGAATTGGAAAGTGCATGCGCTCATCCAAGCCACCACATTTATCATTTTCCCGATTTTGGGATTGGTCATTTATTTCGGGCTTGCGCCCGTTTTACCGGAATCCTCCCGGCTCGGATTTTTCTTCTTAGCCGCCTTGCCATCAACGATTTCATCTTCGGTCGCAATGACCGTTTTAGCGCGTGGAAATGTCCCCGTCGCGGTTTTCAACGCGACCCTCTCCGGGTTGCTCGGACTGGTCCTGACACCGATCATGATTTCGGTTGTCACCACGACGGGAAGCGTTCAGTTTTCCTTAGTTGATTCAATCATCAATATCGCGCTGACATTGCTGGCGCCCTTTGTGCTTGGGCAAATCTTTCGACCGGCAATAAAATCGCTGCTCGCGACGCACAAGCCGATTGTCTCGTGGCTGGATCGCGGGGTGATTTTGTTGATTGTCTTTACCTCCTTTGCAACCTCAACCGCAGGCGGCATTTGGACCCGCTTCACCGTCTTCGAATTCTCCGCGACCATTGCCTTAGTAGCCGCGCTATTGGCCATCGCGTTTGGATTTACGATCCTTGCCGCACGCCAGCTCAATTTGTCGCGCGAAGATGAAGTTGCTGCGGTTTTCTGCGGGTCCACCAAAAGCCTCGCGAATGGCGCGCCGATCGCGCAAATCCTGTTTGCAGGCTCTCCCGTGCTCGGGGTTATTTTGCTCCCGCTGATGCTCTATCACCAGCTGCAATTGGTGGCCTGTGCATTGATGGCGCAGCGCTATGCCAAACGGGCTGAGACGACTGCTTAGGACGACAGGTCCCGGCGCGCCGCTTCAACGGCAAATAAGATCCGCTCCGGGGTCGCCGGGGCGTCGAGCGCCGGAAAAACACGATGGTCGGCTGCTCCGGACACTGCATGGGTGAGCGCTGAGAAGACGGAAATCGCCAGCATGAACGGGGGCTCACCGACCGCTTTGGAGTGATGGATGGTGTGTTCTTGGTTGCGCCCTTGGTCCCATATCTCAACATTGAAAACGCCGGGTCGATCCGCGCTGGTCGGGATTTTATACGTCGATGGCGCGTGAGTCCGCAGGCGACCTAAATTATCGAACACGAGCTCTTCGGTGGTCAGCCAGCCCATGCCTTGAATGAAACCGCCCTCAATTTGGCCAAGATCAATCGCTGGGTTCAGCGAGCGCCCGACATCATGCAGGATATCGGTGCGCACGACGCGGTTTTCGCCCGTCAAAGTGTCGATCTCCACCTCTGAGACGGCTGCGCCATAAGCGAAGTAAAAGAAAGGCCGTCCGCGATGTAAGTCGCGATCATAGTGGATTTTTGGTGTCCGATAATAGCCCGTCGCGGAGAGCGAAATACGCGCCATATAAGCGGCGCTCACGACGTCTTTGAAGGGCAGGACCTGGTCGCCAACATGGACATGATTGCTCTCAAACCGGATGTGATCTGCTGGCACGCCGTCACGTTCGGATAGAAACGAAATCAGGCGATCTTTGATCGTGCGCGCAGCGCGTTGCGCCGCCATGCCATTTAGATCCGACCCCGAAGAGGCCGCCGTCGCAGAGGTGTTCGGGACTTTTTCCGTCGAAGTCGACATGATTTGGATTTGCTCAATATCGACTTGAAATTCATGCGCCACGACTTGCGCGACTTTGACGAACAGGCCTTGG
>JBCCXW010000171.1:0-6843 GCA_039191105.1 Pseudomonadota bacterium | reverse complement strand
TCAAGGCTCGCCATCGGATCCTGAAAAACGATTTGTAAGTCGTCGCGAAGGGCGTTCATCGTCTTGCGGTCGGCACTTGAAATATCGCGGCCCATCCAGGCGACCGTCCCCGCGGTTTGCGGCACCAATTTCAAGACGGCGCGCGCGAGTGTTGACTTGCCGCAGCCACTTTCGCCCACCACGCCGAGCGTTTCGCCGGGCTTGAGTTCAAAACTGACGCCATCAACGGCCTTGAGGGGTTTTGTCTTTCCGAACAGGCCGCCGCCTATATTAATTGGGAAATGGACCTTGAGGGCCTCGGCCCGCAGGATGGGCTCAACAGATACGTCCGGCGCCGGACCGAGGGTGGGTCGGCCGGGCCGGTTCGGTTGATCGATCCGCGGCACCGCGTCGAGCAACATTTTCGTGTAGTCGTGCTGCGGCGTGTAGAAGATATCATCAATGCCGCCGGTCTCGACGATTTCGCCATAGCGCATCACAACGACGCGATCGCACATCCGCGCCACGACCCCCATATCGTGCGTGATCAGTGCGATGCCGGTGCCGGTTTCGCGTTTCAAATCATCCATCAGGTCCAAGACCTGGGCCTGGACCGTCACATCGAGCGCGGTTGTTGGCTCATCGGCAAGCAAGAGCTGCGGCCCACACAGCATCGCAATGGCGACCATGACCCGCTGGCGCATACCGCCTGAAAGCTCGTGCGGGAATTGATCCATCCGGCGCCGCGCTTCTGGAATGCGAACATGTTCGAGCCAATCGACACAGACTTTCGTGGCCGCTTCGCCCTTCAGGCCTTTGTGAAGACGCAGCACTTCGCGCATCTGCGCCCCAACCGTCATGTGCGGGGTCAGACTGGTCAGGGGGTTTTGAAAAATCATCGACATCCGGTCACCGCGAATGTCGCGGAGTGTCTTGGTGTCAGCGGTTAACATCTCGGTCCCGTTAAACATAACCGAGCCCGTTGCGGTTCCGTTATCGGCGAGCAATCCCATCGCCGCGAGTACGGTTTGGCTTTTCCCAGACCCGGATTCCCCAACAATGCCGAGGCACTCGCCAGCGGAGACCTCGAGATTGATACCTTTGACGGCATTCACCGTTCCATCAGGGGTTTCAAACGCAACTTTTAGGTCTCGGACCGTCAAAATTGGAGATGTCACGGGGTGGCTCGCCTCTACTCAAATCGCAAGATCACAGGGCGGCAGAGACCGGCAATTGTCAAGCGAGCAGATCAGCGCTCTTGAAAGTCAACCTACCTATCACTAGGTAGATACCGATGGACACACGAACAGCCCTTCTCGACAGTGCCGAACGGGCCGCGCGTCAGCGCGGTTTCGATGCTTTTTCATATGCAGACCTCGCCCGCGATGTCGGCATTCGAAAAGCCAGCATTCATTATCACTTTCCGCTGAAGGCGGATTTGGCGTTTGGGTTGGTGGAGCGATACGCCGCGCGGATGTCCGACCAACTGGCCGATATAAATAATGAAGACACGCCAGCCGCTGCGAAACTGCGCGCGTTCGTGGCGATTTACAGAGACGCTATGGCGAATGGCACACAGTTATGTCTCTGCGTTGCCCTAAGCGCCGGGCGCGAGAGTCTGTCCGAGCCGGTCCTCGATCAATTGACCCAGTTCCACGAGGATTGTGCCGCTTGGCTCAGCCAAGTGTTCGCCGCTGCGCGTGAAGATGGCTCGGTGATCGGAGTGGCCGATCCAATGGACGAAGCGGACGCCGTCTTGGCGCTCGTCGAAGGCGCGCAATTGGTCGCAAGAGCCGCCAAAGATATCCGCCTTTTTGATCGCGCGACGACGGCCTTTCTCGCTCGTCTCGCCGTAGCAGACTTAAACTAGGAGACCGAGATGAGACTGAATGCTGATTTTTCTCAGCGGGTCGTACTCCGCCCCGAAGACCGCGAATGGATCCCCTCACCGATGGCGGGCGTGGATCGCCAAATGCTTGATCGCATTGGTGAGGAAGTCGCCCGGGCAACCTCGATCGTTCGATATGCACCGGAATCCTACTTTTCAGAACATACCCATGGCGGCGGTGAAGAGTTCTTTGTCCTTGAAGGCGTTTTCTCAGATGAGCACGGCGACTATCCCGCAGGCACTTATGTCCGCAATCCAATTGGATCAAAGCATACGCCGCATTCGAAAGACGGCTGCACCATTTTTGTGAAACTCCACCAGTTCGATCAAGCCGACACCGAGCAAATCGTCATCGACACCGCCGGCGCAGAATTCTTCCCGGGCCGCGTGCCTGGACTCTCGGTCTTGCCGCTGCACAGTCATGGCACCGAAAGCGCGGCCCTTGTGCGCTGGGCGCCTGGGACAAAATTCTTGCCCCACCAACACTGGGGCGGGGAAGAGATTCTGGTGTTAGAAGGGACGTTCCAAGACGAGCATGGCGACTATCCCGCTGGCTCTTGGCTGCGCAGCCCGCACGGCTCGAAACATACGCCCTGGTCCGATGAAGGCTGCCTCATCTATGTCAAAACCGGTCACCTGTCGGAATTGATCAACGCTTAGCGTTTGGCAATACACTCAATTTCAACCCGCGCGCCGAGCGCAAGGCCATTGGCGCCAAGCGCGCTGCGGGCTGGAAAATCGCCTTCGAAATAGGTTTTGTAGATCTCATTAAACGCGGGCCATTCGGCGATGTCGGCGAGGAACACGGTGCATTTCACCACGCGATCCCAGTCTAAGCCATTGGCCACGAGCGTTGCGGCGATATTATCCATGGTCTGACGTGTTTCCGGCGCGATGCCACCGGTGACAAGAACACCGTCTACGGTGCCGAGTTCGCCCGCAAGATAGACCCATCCATCCGCTTCCACCGCGGACGAGAAGGGGAACCCGGCATCACGATAAGCCTCTTTGACATAGTGACGGATCTCACCAGATGGCGGAGCGTCTGCGGGCAGGGTTTCGCACCCGGCGAGAAAAGCCAGAGCCGCGAGCGAGGGGAAAAGGCGCATAAGAAGATCTCCAAGACTGAGCAGACTAAAAGCCTACCCGGTCTGGTGGAGCGCAGAAAGCGGGTGACTTAAGTTTTTTCCTCAGGGCGCCATTCCGGCGGACCGAACAGATACATCCAAACGTCTCCAAAGCTTCTCGCTGACCGTATATCGCGCCAAACGCTCGGCCATTCGGAGATCCAAACTGAAAGTGGATTGACGCTGTTATAGTCTCGCTTGAGGCCATAATTCGGGGTCTCTTCTTCGCGCTGAAATGTGCCAAACAGCCGGTCCCAAATTATGAGAATGCCACCATAATTCTTGTCGATGTATTTCTCATCGCAGCCATGGTGCACGCGGTGATTGGCGGGCGTGTTCAAAACTTCGTCCAAAACCCCAAGCTTGCCAATCAGTTCTGTGTGGATCCAGGACTGATAAGCCAGCACGAGAATGATCCCGAAAAAGACGAGCTCTGGCGGGAAGCCAAGAAACACCAATGGAAAATGAAACAAGGCGGATGCAAAACTCTCAAACGGGCCAAACCGAACGCCGACAATGATGTTCATCTCGCGCGATGAGTGATGCACGGCGTGTTGGGTCCATAAAAGCCGGATCTGATGGGCAAACCGGTGCTCCCAATAATAGGTGAAGTCGCAGGCCAAAACAGCGAGCAGCACAGTCCAAAGCGTGATCGGCAACTGCCAGGTGACAAAGCTGTCGGCGACAGCGACCATGGCGATGTAGACAGATGACATGAGAAAAATCTCGACCAGCAAATATGGGATTTGCGTTGAGGCACTGGCGATCATGTCGAGCACACCTCGGCCTTTTAGCGAGCCGGAAAACAAGCCCTTCAGGATCTCAATCGCGAAGATCGCCCCGCCAATCAGGAAGAAGGCATCATCAAAGTAAGTGGCGTATTCAGTGATAAGGTCAGGCGTCATTGGTCACGTCTCCCAAGGCCATAGATCAGGGTGCGCCAGGCCAGCGCTGCGGCCTGATCCTGTGTGGTTTCGCCAGCATGGACGCTTTCCCACCCGGCATACATGAGGTGATCGAACGCCTGCACGATCCAGCTGGTTGGGACAGCTGTATCGAACAGACCTTCGCCCTTTGCCGCATCGACCATCTCAGCGGTTTCTTTCTTCTCTTGAGCGAAGGCAGCTTGCATGTCCGGATCATCGGCAAATGGTTCGAGCGCAAGGAAGCCATGCCGATCGCCGAGCGGGATTAAGGCTTCGAGAGAGCGGCGCGTGACCTCAGAATAAGAGGTCGCGTCGGCGCACGCGATCTCAATTGCCTCGTCCATCTCTTTGGCGGCGATCTGAGCGAGCGCGCGCATCAAGTCTTCGCGGCTGGCAAATTGGCGATGCAGCGTGGCCCGGCCAACGCCAGCCCGTTCTGCAATTTCGGACAGAGCGGCACTTGGATTTTTGCTGAAAACGGCAAAGGCGGCTTCAACAATGGCCTCTCGTGTGGAAAGTCTTACTGAATTTGTCATGAGACAATTATGTCTCATTTGAGGCTTGTATGTCAATCCTGTTCACTGAGATATCTCAGATTTCGGAGCCCGGCATGCGCATAGATGGCATCCAATACAGTCTGTTGGCGTTGGATCATCTCGCCTTCGGTCGGCAATGATGCGCCGGTCTTGAGCGCTTGCTTCACAGCCGCCAATTGGAAGGTGTAAGTGCTGATCGGACTGATCTCAGCTGTACGTCCGCGCGAACTCGACAAACGGCCTGGAACAAACGGATTGTGTGGCGCGAGGGGATTGACGAAGGTGATTTCGCCGCGCGAGCCGATCAGTTTCAATTCGGCCCGAAACGCTGCGCCAGACCCCATATTTGTGCCAAGATGCGCCGTCACCCCAGAGGAGAACTCCAGGTCCGCTGCCATGGACTCGTCAACACCGGATGGCGTCAGGGTTGCTGACGATGACACTCCAATTGGGGGCTCGTTCATCACCGAGAGGGCCCAGTGCAAAGGATAGCAGCCAAGGTCCATCATCGCGCCACCACCCGTTTCAGGCCGGTGGCGGATTTCCGTGCCATTGTCTTTGATCTCAACGTCAAATACCGCGTGGATCTCTTTCAGCGCGCCGATTTCATCTGCCGCCAACCAGTCCAGGCAGGTTTCGAATGCGGGGTGATACCGATAATGGAAGGCCTCGATCAGGCGTTTGCCAGACGCCTCGGACGCGGCGAGCATTGCGGCAGCCTCATCCGTGTTCATCGCAACTGGTTTCTCGCACAAGACATGCTTGCCAGCCTTCAGCGCTTTTATGGTCCAGTCTGCATGCAAGTGAATAGGGAGCGGATTATAGATGAGGTCGACGTCTTCCGAAGCAATCACGTTGTCATAAGTCTCATGGACTCTGCTGATTTGGTGCGTCTGCGCGAACGCGTCCGCCCGCACTTTATCGCGCGCGGCCACCGCGATGAGACGGCATTGTGGGATCACCCGAACTGGATCAATCACAGCCTTGTCCGTGATCCGCGCGGCGCCGAGCAAACCGATCCCCAACTTCGTCATTGCGAGACTCCGATCTTATGCTGCCGCTAGGGGAGAGATTGCCCTCCTGACAGCTCTAGGCTTTTTAGATCCTGCGTAAAAAAATACCACGGAGACTCCGCCATGCCGGTCTTGAATTTTCTAACAACATGCATTTTCGATTTCGGGGCGATCTCGAAATTGGAGAAAACGCTGGTTGGATTTGGCGTGAAGCGTCCCATGGTGGTTACAGATCCGGGCATCAAAGCCGTCGGGCTCCTCGACACCATCCTTGAACATCTGGGCGTGGAACCTGCCGCCGTATTCGCCGATACGGTGGCCAACCCAACAGAGGACCAAGCGATTGAAGTTGCGGCGCAGTATAACGCCGTCAAAGCGGATGGTCTGGTTGCGTTGGGCGGCGGTTCTGCCATGGATCTCACCAAGGCCGTCGGGCTGCTCGCAAGCCATGGTGGTCCACTTGAGAAATACGCCGCAATGGCTGGCGGGTCGAAGCTGATTGGCAAACTGCCCCCAGTGATCGCGATCCCGACCACTGCGGGCACTGGCTCGGAGGTCTCGGTCGGGATGATTACGACCATGAATAATGGCCGAAAAGAAACCTTTGCGTCGCCGAACCTCATCCCGGTCACAGCGATTTGCGACCCTGACCTCACGATTGGGCTGCCGCCCGTATTGACCGCAGCAACGGGCATGGATGCCGTCACCCATTGTATCGAGGCTGTGCTGACACCAGCCATCAGCCCACCGGCCGAGGGGGCGGGCTATGATGGGCTCTATCGTGCGATCAAGCTCGACGCCCTAAAACGCGCAACCGAGGACGGCACCGACAAAGAAGCGCGCTGGAACATGCTGATGGCGAGTTATGAAGGCGCGCTCGCGTTCACAAAGGGCCTGGGTTCGGTCCATGCGATGAGTCACGCGGCCGGCCGACTGAAAGAAAAAAAACTCCATCACGGCACGCTGAATGCGATCCTCTTACCGCATCTTTTGCGCTTTAATGAAGGCGCAGCACCAGAAAAATATGAGCGCTTAAAGTTTGCCATGGGCGTCTCCCAAAACGCCGACTTGAGTGAAGAAATCGACAAGCTGAACCAAGTAATTGGCCTTCCCGACAAGCTGAGCGCAATCGGCGTTGAGGCGTCGGATGGGCCTGGCATCGTCGATTTTGCGCTCACCGACCTTGCTCATCGCAGCAATGCCCGCCCGGTCGAACGCTCAGACTATGAGCGGATTTTCGAGCAAGCGCTCTAGCCCGCGGCCTTAGCGCTCTTGCGCTTGTAACTTGTCCTGCGTTTTGGTCTCGAAATCACTCGCATCATGGCGCTCATGCAATTGGCTCGCGGGGTCACCGAATGGACGATTGACCATGCG
>JBCCXW010000170.1:0-6967 GCA_039191105.1 Pseudomonadota bacterium | reverse complement strand
TTAGAGCGGGGCTGGTGGCATCGCTCAAATCAATATGTTGGGGCTGCCAAGGAGCGGGGTAAATCGCATGGCTTGGACTGAAGATCGCGTAGAAGTACTCAAAAAACTATGGGCCGAGGGGCACTCGGCGAGCCAAATTGCTAAAGAACTCGGCGGGGTAACCCGAAATGCGGTGATCGGTAAGGTGCATCGCCTCGGGCTATCCGGCCGCGCGACGCCATCCAGGCCCGTCAAGCGGCCGCCGCGTTTGGCGCATCCGAAACCACGCGTCCGGCCGGATGGTGCGGTCGTCACACCCAAGCCGCAACGGGTCGTGGCCGACCCAGCGCTGAAGCCATCCGAGAAAACCGCGATGTTGGCAACCTTGCCACCGCAACCCTTGGCGGATGGCGAAGCGGCCACCATCCTGACCCTGCGTGACAGTATGTGTAAGTGGCCGATTGGCGATCCTGCCGATCCAAAATTTGCCTTTTGTGGACGCAAAGCGACGTGCGGTCCGTATTGCGCAGAACACGCCAAAATTGCGTTCCAGCCGGCCAAAAAGCGCGAGAAGAAGAAGGCCGAATACGACTACGTTCGCAAGATTGCAGGCTAGGGCGCTTTGAACGCAACTCTAATAAAATGCGGTTCGGGCCATGGCCTGAGCCGCTTTTTCTATGCGCTGGTCTCGGCGGGCCAGCGGGCATCTATCGCGTAACGCCCAGGGGCGATCATGTTCGACGTCACATCCATGCCCGCTTCCTGGCAGATGATACCTGCGGCGGCGATATCCCAGAGACCGCAGCCATTTTCGACATAGCCGCTCAGGCGACCAAGCGCAGACATGGCGAGGGAAAACACAGCACATCGATAGCGCACCACTGCATAGTTTTGCGCTCTTAGACCTTGCGCGATTTCGTCGGTGCGCAGGCCAGGTTCAAAATCATTCTCGCCGAGCGCAATCACCTTTACAGCGGCGGGTGGTGGGATGGCCTGTACGGGCACGCCGTTCAAACGCAAACCGCTGCCGGTTTTGGCCGAAAGTGTGAGATCGAGATCGGGTACGCTTAGCGCCCCTAAGACAGAGTCGCCGCGCACAACATAGCCGATTGATATGGCCCATATGGGCAGGCCGAGAATGAAGTTTGAGGTGCCATCGATCGGATCGATTGCCCATCCGGTTTGGTCGTCGGATAAAGCGCCGCCCATTTCTTCACCAATAATGGCCTGGCCGGGAAATGCCTGTGCTAAGGCGCCGCGGACATAGTGTTCGATTTCGAGGTCCGCATTCGACGCGAACTGTCCGATAGACTTCTCATCGAAGGTCAGTTCGGCGCGTTTTTGCCGCCATACTTTGCCGATGCGCGCGGCGATTTGGAGAATTTCCTCCAGGTTTGAAAGAGCAGACGCATCATGCATACGTCGATGATAGATAGAAAAAGCCGCTGCTTTCCAATCGGGAAATGCAGCGGCCAGTCAAACCCGCCCAGACAGGAGGGCAATAGGCGGGTGCAGCTCTAAAGGAGCTTAAAGTGAACGGCTTACCGTTAAAACAACGCGTTCGTCGGCAACATCTGAGTCGTCGACATCGGTGCCCCAAACACGCAAATCGAAATCAACAAACTCCGTGCTCAGCGTCGCGCCGATAGAATAATTCGTATATTCATCGACAAAATCGTCGCCGCCATCCGCATAGGTGCCAACGGAAGCGTCAAAGCCTAATGTGTCGGTGGCGCTGAACCCTGCGGTGAAATCGAGGTAGACCGTTTCATTGTCTGGGTCGAGATACGCATAAGCGCCGACTGAAACCGCATCAAAGGAATAGCCGAGGCCGCCATAGACTTCCAAAAAGTCGAGATCATCTGTGTCTGGATAGACATACCCAATGACGCCAACATCCCAGGCCAGCCCGGCTTCGGTTTCGCCCGCGAACCCGCCATACAGGTCAAGTTCCATATTGGCGCCGCCAAAATCTACAATCGCAGCCCAGGTCCCGACATAGAATGCGCCATTGGCGTAATCGAAACCGCCCTGGACAGATGGGTTCTCGCTATTTTGCGATACACCGCGCCAGACATAATCCGTTGTTAGGGCGACATTGCCCGAAAACTCCCCTTCAGCCATCGCCGCTGGGGCTGTATAAGCGCCAGCAAGCAAGGCGAGCGCGAGACCACGTGAAATCATTTGTCCCATCAATCCGCTCCTTTTTAGATTTTGCGATTGGTGACGGTAAAAGAGCGGACGGCTAAGACTTTATCCATATAGATGCCCCGAGTGCGCTGTTTTTTCTGCCATTGCGCTCGAAATTCGAGCAAACGGACCTTTTGTCGCCCTTAAAGCCGTCGAATTATGACAAACGCACGACGTCGCACCGTCTGCCCGCAAAGCGTAGCAAAAAGGCAACTGTGTGACCTAAAAAGCGCGCCCTAAAAATGACGTTCCTTTATCCGCCTTTGGCCGATAAAAGCAGCACAGCGAAGCGTTTTTCCGCATCTTGCCAGGTTATCTCATGCGCCCAACCAGTTTGCGAAAACTGGGGCATTAAGGCTTTGAGATCGAATTTGCGCGAGTTTTCAGTGTGAATGGTTTCGCCCTCTTCGAAGACGACCTGGTGATCTGCGATGGTCACGATTTGCCGCGACAGACTTTGTAAATGCATTTCGATCCGCGAAGCTGACGGGTTCCACACGGCCTTATGGGCGAACGCCGACAGCTCGAAGTTTGCGCCAAGCTCTCGATTGATTCTGTTGAGCAAGTTGAGATTGAACCGCGCGGTCACGCCAGCAGCGTCATCATAAGCCGGGATCAGAAGGTCCGGCGACTTGCGCAAATCTATCCCCAGCAGGAATTTGCCGTGATCGCCGAGCAGTTGACGTGCCGCGCGCATAAATTGGTCAATCTCTTGATCGCTCAAATTGCCAATCGTCGAGCCCGGGAAAAACCCGACGGGTGTGCCGGAGACCTCAGTCGGTAAGCCGAAGCGGACCATAAAGTCGCCAACCACCGGGTGGATCGGAAGGCTCGGATAATCCCGGCGCAGACCGTCCGCGGTTTGCAGCAAAAATGCCTCGGAGACGTCAAGCGGCACATAGGCTGCGGGAGCCCTGAGCGCATCCAGCAGGATCCGCGTTTTGGTCGAGGCGCCAGCGCCATATTCAACCAGCATGACATCTGGACCCAGCTGATCCGCGATTGCTTCGGCATGCTCTGTGAGAATCGCGGTTTCCGTGCGGGTCGGGTAATATTCCGGCAACGCCGTGATTTGCTCAAACAAGAGCGACCCGGTTTGATCATAAAAATACTGGCACGGCAGCGTTTTCTGGGGCTGCGAGAGCCCCTCTAAAACATCTGCCAAAAACTGCCGTCGACCATCCGTGCTCGAGGGTTCAAAGACGTCATCCATCGCTAGACCTCCCGCGCCAGACGCAGGCCGGAGAATTGCCAGCGTTTGTCGGGATGGAAAAAATTGCGATATGTCGGGCGGATATGCCCATCAGGGGTGGCACATGAGCCACCGCGTAAGACCATCTGCCCGCTCATGAATTTGCCATTATATTCGCCAACGGCGCCGTCAGCGACTGTGTAGCCCGGGTAGGGCGTGAAGGGGCTGGCGGTCCATTCCCAGACATCGCCGAAAAAGTAACGCTGCCGCGGATCGGATTGCACTTGCGGTTGATAGTAACCCGAACCGGCAAACGTCCCATTGCGATCGGATGCAAGCGCCGCGACTTCCCATTCCTGTTCGGTCGGCAAGCGCGCGCCCGACCATGTCGCGAACGCATCGGCCTCATAGAAGCTGATATGGCAAACCGGGGCTTCCCAGTTCACCCGCTGAGATCCAGACAGGGTCATCGTGTGCCAGTGATCATCGCTGCGATGCCAATAAAGCGGCGCGGTCCAGCCTTCACGCTCGACCGCGGCGAACCCGTCCGAGAGCCAGTAGGCAGGATTTTGATAGCCACCATCGGCGATAAATTCGAGCCATTCGCGATTGGTCACCGCGCGGCTCGCGAGCCGAAATGGCCGCACGATGACCTCATGCGCGGGTGTTTCACAGTCGAACGCGAATGCGTCGCCCGCATGTCCGACTGAAACCGTTCCGCCGGCATGCTGGTCCCAAGTGAGCGGCGCTGCTTCGAGATTGGCGGTGTGCAAATTGACGTCTGGTTTCAGCGCTGGCCGGAGCGGATTTTGCGCAAACAAGTGCAAGATGTCGGTGAGCAAGAGCTCTTGATGCTGCTGCTCATGGGCCAGCCCCAGCGGGAGGAGCTCGGAGGCCTCCGGATGGGTGTCGAACAAGCGCTCCATCTGTGCATCTACGTGGCGCCGATAGGCGAGGATTTCGTCGAGCGGCGGCCGGGTGAGCAAACCGCGTTTCGGTCGGGCGTGGCGTGCTCCGACCGCATCATAATAAGAATTGAACAAGTAACTGAAGCGCGGGTGGAAGCGGATCGCATCGCCAAAAATCGGGGCCAGCATAAACTCTTCGAAAAACCAGCTAATATGGGCCAAATGCCATTTTGCTGGACTTGCATCAGGCATGGATTGAGCGGTCGCATCCGCATCGCTGAGCGTCGCCGCCAATCGCTCGGATTGATGCCGGACATTGAGATAGCTCTGCTTCAAGGCGCCAGCGGGATGACGTTTATTTTTTGGTTGTGCCATGCGCTCTTGTTTCGCGTATAACGGGTATCGTCAACCCGGGCTCCTGTCAGCTTGTGTCAGCAGTGCCGATCAATTGATAATCTGCCTGAGCGACGTAACGGCTCTGGCGGCGATGTCCCGTGAAACTTTCATAAAGATGAAAGCGGTCGATCATTTCGGGCGCGCTGTTAAGGATCTGAAAATCCTCACTCCACGCCCGGGCATCCGCCAGCGGAGTTTGATGGCAATAGGCCAGCGTAATGTGCGGCACAAAGGGATCGCGACTGAGCGGTAGACGCCACTGGCGGGCGATTTTACGACACGCCGCGGCCAGCGCTTCAAGCGCTGGATTCGCTGCCACACGGGCATACAGCGCGCGGGGGTCGCGGCGTCCAAACCAGCCAACGCCGCGCAGCGTCAATTCAATCGCTGGCGCGCGAATTTGATCCAACGCATCAGCGATCTCATGCGCCGTCTCGCTATCAACCTCGCCGAAAAAGCACAGCGTCACATGATAATGGTCGCGGCGGCGCCATTTTGCTCCCGGCAGATCAACTGCCAGCGGTACAAGGCGTTCGACGACCGCATCGGGCACGGGCAGAGCGGCAAAGAGTCGATGCATAAGGACGCTAGCTTTCGATAAACAAAGCCCGACCAGGTGGCCGGGCTTTGCTTCAGATATTGCGCCATCGCTTAGCCTGCAAGAGCGTCCAACTTTCCGAAATGCTGGGCAAGCAAATAGTAAAATGTGACGCGAGACTTATTCCCGCCTTCAGGCTTAAGGGTCTCGCAAACCGAGGCAATTGCGGCGTCAAGTTCGTCATTGGTGTGCGCGAGTGACAGTTTCCCACGGCACCATTTCTCACGCACCCGTTGCAGTTCTGTATCATCCGAGCATGACACGAGAGAGCTGTCGCGATTGCGTAGCGCGATGCCGAGATGTCCCACAATTTTCTCGGCTGCAGCTTGGTTATACCCGTCTGCATATTGTTTTATATTGTCTTCGTATTTTGAGGCGTCCGCCATCATAGTCCCCTTCAGTTTGGCTGCGTTCTGTAATGAATTCAGCAGCCGAACATATTTGCCCGGAGATGTTTACAAAGTCAAATAAAGGCAGGTCTTTGTAAAGTTAAGGACAGGGCGAGGGTTGATCAGCATGGAGCGCGTTAACCGCCGTTTCGAGCTCGTCCGTCCATGGCAATTCGAACGCATCGATGCAGATTTTGAGCTGTTCCATGCTGGTTGCGCCGATGATCGTGGAACCCATAAATGGCCGCGTATCGCAAAATTTGATCGCTAAATGCGCTGGGTCGACACCATGCTGATCGGCCAGCTTGAGATAGGTCTCGATGGCGCGCAATGCTTGCGGTGTCTCATAGCGCTGCAGCCGGTCAAAGAGCTGCTTGCGTGATCCTTGCGGCAGGGCGCCGTGGCGGTATTTGCCGGTCAGATAGCCTTGTCCAAGCGGAGAATAAGCGAGCAAGCTCACCTCTTCGCGCACACAGACTTCCTCAAGCCCGCCATCTTCAAAGGTTCTGTTGACGAGATTATAGGCGTTTTGGATCGACATCATCCGCGGTAATCCACGCGCCTGGCTTTCGGCGATAAAGCGCATGACGCCAAATGGGGTCTCATTCGAGACGCCGATATGGCGAATACGCCCGGCGGTCACATGCGCTTCGAGATGGCTTAAAATTTCCTCAAACGGTTCGTACGGATAGGCATAAGCCTTATGATCCATTTTTGCGCCAAATAGGGGCGCCGGACGGTCCGGCCAATGGAGTTGGTATAAGTCGATATAGTCGGTTTTTAGCCGATCGAGGCTTTTCATCACCGCCTCGTCGACTTGCGCCTTGGTGTGCCGCGTCCAGGTCACATCGGCATCGCGGGTCCAGAGCATTTTTGACAGGCCGGCGATTTTGGTCGCTAAAACAACGTCTTGACGGCGCCCGGTCTTCGCAAACCATGTCCCGATAATTCGCTCGGTAGAGCCTTGGGTTTCCGCTTTTGGCGGAATGGCATACATTTCTGCGGTATCCCAAAAATCCACACCTCGCTCGAGCGCATAGTCCATTTGCGCGTGCCCTTCGGCCTCGGTATTTTGCTGTCCCCAGGTCATCGTGCCGAGGCAGCAAGCACTGACCGTCATGTCCGTGCGACCCAGGCGTCGGCGCTCAATTGTCATAGCTCCATCCTTAATGCTTGATTGGTTAAAACGATACGAGCTGATTCCGATACTGGCGCGCCCGGTTTTTCTTGAAAAGCGATAAAAAAGACCACATAATATAGGCAATCCGTACGCTTGTGTGCGGGCCTTTGAAAAGAGGAAAAAATGAACGACTTC
>JBCCXW010000169.1:0-6994 GCA_039191105.1 Pseudomonadota bacterium | reverse complement strand
GTGGCAAGCTCAACCAGCCCGCAAATCGGCGACCGGATCCCGGAGCCGAAACGCCAAGCGACGAATGCGATAGATCCAAAATCGCTTGAACTGCGCGAAATCGGTTGGGAAGAACTTCTTCCCGAGGGCGAGGAAGAGCGGTTGTTTGAGCTGTATCAACAACAAATGGCACTGCTCTATGCAGCAGGCCCCATCGCCGAAGGCTCGCCAGCCGATCGGATGATCCAAATCGGGACCTTCAATACGGTCGCGGCGCTGAACCGGACGCGCGTGCGCATTCCGGGCTACACGGTCCCATTTGAGTATGGCGCCAATGCTGAGATTCGCGAGTTCTTATTGGTCCCTTACTATGGGGCTTGCCTGCATGCCCCGCCGCCACCACCCAATCAGACGGTTTTTGCTCGCACGGACGACCCCATCCGACTGCGAGATCTCGCGCAAGCGGTTTGGATTGAAGGCACGCTCTATACGCAAACCCAGGAGTCTGAGCTAGCGGATGCTGCCTATACAATTGAAGTCGATAAAGTCGAGATTTACGAGTATTAAAGCGCCCGCGGCTGGCTGCCTCATAGGCGTCAGGCGCATAAACGCTTAGGGACAGGCGCAAACCATTTCGAAAGGAGCCGCGGCATGGCCAATGTACTTACTATAGGTCTCTATATCGCTATCGGCGCTTTGGTCGTCGTGTTGATTATGGGTCTCATCAACTTAACGCGGACGGATGAAGGTCAGCGCAGCCGGTCTAATCAGCTGATGCGGATGCGAATCATGGTGCAGGCCGTGGTCATTGGGCTCCTCGTTTTGCTCGGCATTGTGCTCGGATCAATCAACGTCTTCTGATTCAAAAATGGTGAAACTCGACAAAATCTACACCAAAGCCGGGGATTCCGGAAAAACCCGTCTGTCCACCGGCGAACCGGTGGATAAGTGGCATCCGCGGGTGGCCTCTTATGGCAGTGTTGATGAGACCAATGCGGCACTGGGCCTTGCGGCGCTACATGCTGACGGCGATCTCCTCGCTGGGATCCGACGGGTGCAAAACGATCTGTTCGATCTCGGCGCCGATCTCGCGACGCCAGATCGCGGCAAAGACCTGGGGTGGCAGCCGCTAAGGATCGTGGTGAAACAGGTCGAACGGCTCGAATCAGAGATCGACGATATGAATCTGGTTCTGGCACCCCTCGACAGCTTTATTCTGCCCGGCGGTCATCCGCTGGCGGCGCATTTACATCTTGCACGAACCTTCTGCCGCCGAGCGGAACGTCTTATCGCCGAACTTGCAGCCCAACCCGAAGAAAATGTCAGCGCCGAGGCCTTGGCATATGCCAATCGCTTATCGGACTGGTTGTTTGTCGCCGGCCGGATTGCCAATTCGAACGGTGCTGATGATATCAAATGGGTGCCGGGCGCGAACCGCTAGCCGCTATGAAAATGCCCATGAATGCGCTCGGCTAAGGCGGCGGAGACACCCTCAACTTCCTTCAAATCGGCAAGTTTGGCCTGCGCCACGCCCCTGGCCGAGCCGAAATATTGCAGCAGAGCCTTTTTACGCGATGGGCCAATGCCGTCGATTTCGTCGAGCGGATTTTTCTTCAGATCCGCACTGCGCTTGGCGCGATGCGCGCCGATCGCCCAACGGTGGGCTTCGTCACGCAACCGTTGGAGATAGTATAAAACCGGCGCATTTTCGGGCAGTCGAAACGGCGCTCGCCCCGGCTGAAAGAACTGCTCGCGCCCAGCATTTCTCTCAACGCCTTTTGCGATAGAAACGAGGTTCACGTCTGATGGGCCGATGCCCAGGTCGCCGATCGCATCAATGACGCTGGTCAACTGTCCGAGGCCGCCATCGATCAGAACCAAATCTGGCCAAGTCGCGCCTTGCCCGTGTTCGCGCTCTTTGAGCGCCCGCGCGAAGCGTCGCCGCATCACCTCACGCATCATCCCATAATCGTCGCCGGGTTCGAGGCTCGTATCCTTGATGTTGAATTTTCGATACTGACCTTTTTCAAACCCGTCTGGTCCTGCGACGATCATCCCGCCGACCATGTTTGACCCCTGGATGTGCGAATTATCGTAGACCTCGATACGGTTTGGTGGATCCTCTAGATCGAAGGCTTTCGCAACCTCCCCAAGCAAGCGGGCTTGGCTGGCACTTTCGGCGAGTTTGCGGCTTAGCGCTCCGGCGGCATTGCGGCTGGCTTGCTCAACCAGCGACCGCTTTTCACCGCGCTGCGGCATCCGGATCTCGACTCTCCGGTCTGCTTTCAAGCTCAACGCTTCTGCAATCAGATCGCTGTCAGTCGGATCGTGATTGGTCAGGATCAAACGCGGCGGCGGGCGTTTGTCGTAGAATTGGACTAGGAAAGCGGCCAGAATATCGGCATCGCTCTCGCCTTTCTCATGGCGCGGAAAGTGGACGCTCGCGCCCCAATTCTGACTCGCGCGCACAAAGAATACCTGCACGGCGGAAAGTCCGCCCTCCATGGCGATCGAGAAGATATCGGCTTCTTCGATCCCGTCGGGATTGATGTCCTGTTGCGCGCGGACATGTGCGAGGGCCCGAATGCGGTCGCGCAGTGCCGCCGCGCGCTCAAACTCCATGGCCTCGGCGGCGGCTTCCATTTGATGAGCAAGTTGGCTCTGCAGATCGGTGGCTTTTCCGCGCAAAAAGTCGGCGGCCTGGTCGGCGAGATCTTGATAGTCTTTTGGGCCTATGAGATCCACGCAAGGGGCCGAACAGCGCTTGATTTGGTGAAGCATGCAGGGCCGCTGCCGGGTCGAGAAGACGCTATCCTCGCAGGTGCGCAATAGAAATGCCTTTTGCAGCGTATCGATCGTTCGGGTCACCGCATTGGCGCTGGCGAACGGTCCGAAATAGTCACCGCGGTCTTGTTTCGACCCGCGATACTTGAGCACTTGCGGCGCATCGTGGTCGCGCCGGATAAGAATATAGGGAAACGATTTGTCATCGCGCAGCAAAATGTTGAAGCGTGGCTTCAGCGATTTGATCAAGCTTGCTTCGAGCAGCAAAGCTTCGGTTTCGCTTTCTGTGACCACGAACTCCATGCGCGCCGTGGCGAGGATCATCGCGGCAATTCGCTGTGTTTGGCCGCCGATCCGCGTGTACGAGGAGACCCGGGCTTTGAGGTTCTTGGCTTTGCCGACATAGAGTACCGTCTCATCGTCGCCAAACATCCGGTAGACGCCCGGTTTGGAAGGCAAGCGCGCGAGATTATCCTTAATGATATCCACACCACGCTTGCGCGTTACGGAAACGGACGAGTCAGCCATGGCCTCAATTTAGGCGCCTTAAGACCGAAAGCCTAGAGTTGAAATATCCCGCGATATTGGCCGGCGCCGCTCTGAAACAGAATGCCGCTGCCAATGAGAACAATCCCGACCAAGATAATCGCCGCGCCAAACTGTCGGCTCAGGCTGCCCGGATTGTATTTCCGCCGCGCCCTCATGACGATGATGTAAATCAAAAAGAAAATAAATCCGCAAAGCGCCAATAGACGCTCTTCCAGGGTCAGATTCATCAGGAAATGGGTCATCTCAGACGCATATAATCGCGCATCAATCAGAAACTGATCGATCGCACGCTCGTACAAGCTCGAACTGGCAAATTGCCCAAACAACATGGCCTTCATCCTTGGCCCCCAGGTATCATCAATTTAACCTAAACTGATCACAGCAACCCTAAGGAGAACCGTAAAAATTTTCGCTTTCGAGAAACATGCAATTGTCTTGCCGCAGCGGCGTTTGCGGCCTACACGAACGGCGCGAAAGGAGATCGCCATCATGTCCAGCCAGCTGTTTTTGAGCGACGCGGTGAATCGTGTGGCCCCATCCGCAACCATAGCGGTAACCACAAAGGCCGCAGAATTGCGGAGCGCGGGTGAAGATGTGATTGGGCTCGGCGCGGGTGAACCGGACTTTGATACACCAGACCATATCAAAGCGGCGGCGCGCAAAGCCATTGATGAAGGCAAAACAAAGTATACGCCCGCAGATGGTTTACCGGACTTGAAACAAGCCATCTGTGCGAAGTTTGAACGCGACAATGACCTCAGCTACACGCCCGCGCAGGTGCATGTGGCGCCGGGCGGGAAACCGGTGATTTATAATGCTTTCGTGTCGACCCTGAACGCTGGCGACGAGGTGATTGTTCCGGCACCGTATTGGGTGAGTTATCCCGAAATGGTGAAGCTTTGCGGCGGGACGCCGACGATCGTTTCGTGCGGTCCAAACGCAAAGTACAAATTGACGCCAGAAGCACTGGAGGCTGCGATCACGCCGCGCACGCGCTGGCTGGTCCTGAACTCGCCGTCCAATCCTACGGGTGCGGCCTATACGCGGGATGAGTTAAAGGCCCTTGCAAGCGTGTTGCTACGGCATCCTCAGGTTTGGGTGCTCACCGATGATATGTATGAGCATTTGGTCTATGACGATTTTGCGTATTCGACGATCGCTCAGGTCGCGCCGCAATTGTATGATCGCACGCTCACCATGAACGGCGTGTCGAAAGCGTATGCCATGACGGGCTGGCGCATCGGCTATGCCGCAGGACCAGAAGCGCTGATCAAAACCATGCGCAAGGTAATCAGCCAGACCACGTCCAATCCGTGCTCGATTTCTCAATACGCAGCGATTGCTGCTTTAAATGGCGACCATAGTTTCCTCGCGGAGCGCAATCAGATGTTCAAACAACGTCGCGACTTGGTGGTTGCGGGACTTAACCAAGCCGATGGCCTGACCTGCGGGACTCCGGAAGGCGCATTTTATGTCTATCCCTCATGCGCCGGTGCCATTGGCAAGACCGCGCCATCCGGCAAAGTGCTCGAGACGGATACCGATTTCGCCTCCGAATTGTTGGACCAGGAAAAAGTTGCCGTGGTGATGGGAGAAGCATTTGGTCTCTCCCCTGCGTTTCGGATTTCCTACGCGACGTCGACTGCGGCCTTAGAAGAGGCCATGGTCCGCATCCAAAGGTTCTGCGCCAGTTTGACCTAACTCAGTGAGGCGCAAAGGCCTCCGCTGGCGGTCCCTCGAAGAGGTGATAGCAATCGCGACCATTGCCTTTCGCCTCATACAAAGCAAGGTCGGCGCATTTCATCAGAGCGCGCGAATTTTGCGCATGCTGCGGCGCGCATGCGACGCCGATGGAAGCGCTGATCGTCAGCTCAAGTCCGCCGATTTGATAGGGTCGAGATAGCGCCGCAATCACCCGCGCCGCCATCAGGCAGGCATCCATCGGATTGGTCACTTGCGGACAAACAATCACAAACTCGTCGCCACCCAAGCGTGCGGCCCAATCCCCTTTGCGCGTGGCGCCGAGCAATCGCTTGGCCGCCAGGGCGAGGAGAGCATCGCCGACTTGGTGCCCATACGTGTCATTGATCGCTTTGAAATTGTCGAGATCAATCGCGAGCAGGGCGACGTTTTGCTCCTCCTCCGTTTCCATCAGATCCTGATCGATGCGGTTCTGGAAGGCATATCGATTGGCAAGGCCCGTCAGCATGTCTTGCTCGGCCATGCGCCTAAGCTTTGATTGCGCCTCAATCCGCCGAGTGACATTTGTCCCGACGCCGAGATAACCGACAATTTCGCCTTTGCGATTGTAGCGCGGCGTCGCCGACAAAGAGATATAATAGCGTTGCCCACTCGGATCATGCATCACCGAGAGGATGTCAGAATAAGGTTTGATTTCGCGCAGCGCAGCGACCATTTTTTCGGACTCGCTCTCGTCGAGTTTAATGACGTCGAGATAGTGTCGCCCGAGGATCCGATTGGTGTCCGGCGTAATCGTGCTCATCAGCCGCCCGCCCGTGGTTATAATTTTCCCTTCCAGATCCGTCTCCCAATACAAATCCGTTGCAAAATCCGCGAGATGCGAAAGTTGCCGTTCTGCAATCGCATCGGCGTTTTCCGACCGCCGGTCCTCTCTTGCGATCAACACAACGCAGCCAATGGTCACCACCAATGCAATCAAAGCCTCGAGGATCATGACCTGGTGACTGAACTGGAAATAGGCGTCAAGGCTCAGAAAAATAATCTGAAAACCGCCAAATGATAAAAGTGCGATCAAGGCGATCGAGTAACCGGCGCGGCGGTTTTGGCCAAGAGACGCAAGCTGGCTGAGCATGGTTTATCTATGCACGTGCAGGTTGATTTTTGGTTATTTTACAATGCCGAGGATCGACCCTTAGCGGCGCCCAAACAGCCTCTCAATATCGGCCAACTTCAGTTCGACATAGGTCGGGCGACCATGGTTACACTGTCCGGAATGCGGCGTCGCTTCCATCTGTCGAAGCAGAGCATTCATCTCATCGCCATTCAAACGCCGCCCGGCGCGTACGGAGCCGCGACAAGCCATATTGCCCATGATTTCCTCAAACCGCTCTTTCAAGGCCAGCCCATTGTCATATTCGGCAAAATCGTCTGCGAGGTCTTGGATCAAGCCAGCGACATTCATCTCGCCAAACAAAGCGGGGGTCGCGCGAACGCAAATTGTCCCAGTGCCAAAGGGTTCGATTTCGAGTCCTAAGGCTTGGAGCTCATCGGCGCGGGCGAGCACGCGGGTGGCATCCTCTTCGTTCAATTCGACGATGTCCGGGATCAGCAAGGCTTGCCGTTTGACCCCGCCGATTTCCATTTGCTGCTTCATTTCTTCATAGACCAAACGCTCATGTGCAGCGTGCTGATCGACAATCACCATACCGTCCTCGGTTTGCGCGATGATATATGTCTCGTGGACCTGCGCGCGGGCAACGCCTAATGGAAAATCATCCGCGACCATGGTGGGCACCGGTTCAACCCGTGCTGACGGCCCCTCAGGGCGCGCTGCCGACGCCATGGCCGGACCCGTCGCCACCGGCTCTATGGTCGATGCCGGTATGTCCGAAACAGCATGGGAGTGCGACGCGCGCGGCTCTGCCCAAAGCGATGATGGACGGAAGACGTCTGCTTGGACCGGTTCCACGCGAGCCTTGCC
>JBCCXW010000168.1:0-7033 GCA_039191105.1 Pseudomonadota bacterium | reverse complement strand
GAGACAATCGTCTCAAAACAATTGCGCGCCTGATCTTCGGCCGTTTCGGGCATCGTCATCGTCTCATAATCATAGCCGGTGACCCCCGAAACGAAGCACCAATCGCCTTGCACCACCGCCCGCGAATAGCCCATCTTTGCCTCAAAGGGAGATCCCGTTGATATATACTGACGCGGCGATGGCATCGGCCTTTCCTTTACTCACGTTGCCAAACCGATTTACACCGATTGGATAAGATTGGGAGGCGTAATCCATGCATACGATAATTTTGATTTGTTCCGCGAGCCTCGTCATTTTGACGCTCCTACTCGCATTTTGGACGAGCATTCAGCGCGGCGCGAGCCAGACGATTGCCTATAACGCGCCCCTCGAACCAACCTCCGCAATGGCAAAAGCACAGCGCGCACATGGCAATAGCGCAGAGTATGCGGCGCTCTTAATCGGCTTGTTTCTGACCGTTGGCTTCGCCTATGCGGAGCGCGATCTCGGGGCCTTGGTCAGTTGGACGATAATCGCCGTGACCGTATCAAGGCTCCTACACGCGATTGGTTTTTTGATTTGCAAGTCGCTCGATACGCCGCACGTGCTCAAAGCGATTGGCGCGCTTGTAACGTATCTCGGCGGGCTCATGCTCGCCGGTCTTGCAGTATCGCAACTGATCTGAACCTATTCGCCTTTGAATTTCGGTGTCCGTTTTTCTAGGATCGCGTTGACGCCTTCGATATGATCGTCAGTGTGGTGCATCAGCGACTGTGCGGCGGCCGACATTTCCATGATCGCCTCATAGCTTGCCGTGGTGCCATGGCGGAGCAAAGACTTCGCCACCCGCAAGCTCTGCGGCGGTTGCCCGGCAATTCGGTTGGCCAGGGTCATCGCTTCGTCCAGCAGCGCTTCGCCGGGCACCACGCGCGATGCCAAACCCCATTCGGCAGCTGTCGCAGCATCGATGACATCGCCTGTAAACAGCAGCTCCGCCGCCCGGCTGGCGCCGATGATCCGCGGCAGCAACCAGGCGCCACCGTCGCCCGGTATCAAGCCGAGCTTTAAGAAGGTCACACCAAACCTCGCTTTTTCGGATGCAATTCGAACATCCGCCATGCAGGCGACATCGCATCCAAGACCAATGGCCGCGCCATTGACAGCGGCAATCAGGGGCGTTTCGAGATTGTAGAGCGACTTGACGATCAGATGGATATTCTTGCGATAGCCTTCACGGACGCGATAAGGAGAGCCGGCAAATGCCCCGCTTCGATCGCGCATCGCTTTGACATTTCCACCGGCCGAGAAGGCCCGACCGGCGCCGGTTAGAATGGTGCACCGAATATCGGAATCGGCTTCTATCTCGGCGCATGCGCCTGCGACCAGAGCGCCGTCCCCTTCCTCACCCAAGGCATTTAATGTGTCAGGGCGGTTCAGAGTCAGAACGGCAATTGGACCTTTTTTTTCCAGCGTAATCATAGACATTTCAGCTCCTCCGGATCTTTCGGGATTGCTTTGACAGAGACAACGGAGCCTGTCACCACTTGCCTTGCGGCAAGACGTTCGGGACCCGGCACATGAACACAATCGCTCATATGGTGCTGGCCTCCGCAGCGCTGGCGCGTCGGGATCAAGCGGAGAAGAATTGGGCCGCGCTTGCAGGCGCTATTGCGCCAGATGCATCGATGTTCGTGTTTTTCGGTTGGAGCCTTATCCAAGGTTGGAGCGGGGACGAAACTTGGAACGTGCAATACTGGACGCAGCCCTGGCAGACGCTTGGTGCGATCTCGAACTCGTTCATTCTCTTCGGTCTGTTGCTGGCATTCAGCTTATGGCGCAATCGGCCCGCCCTCGCGGCGTTCAGCGCAGCAGCGCTTTTGCATCTCGGATTGGATTTCCCGCTCCATGCTGATGACGCGCATCGTCATTTTTGGCCACTGACAGACTGGCGTTTTGCTTCGCCCGTCTCCTACTGGGACCCTGACCAGAATGGCCTGATCGGGAGCGCCTTCGAAACCCTGCTCGCGCTGCTCGCGACGGGGATCTTATGGCTGCGATTCCAAGCGCTTTGCTGGCGCGCTTTGTTGCTCAGCTTAGCGGCCCTGCAAAGCCTTTCATTTGCCTTGCAGGTGGCTTGGATCGTGAACCGTTAGAGCCTTGCGACGGTCAATACCTTGAGCGCAGGCGGACGCCGCCGCCGCTCGCTCTGTCGCATCTTAGACCACGGCTTTATTCGGCCGCGGCCTTCAAATCGGTTGCGCTGAGCGCCGTATAGCGGCGCATGTGATGGTCAATATTGCCAAACTCACTATCGATCATTGTTAGGCGTTTAAAATAATGCCCGACGGCAAGCTCTTCGGTCATGCCCATACCGCCATGGATTTGGATCGATTCCTGGCCGACAAAGCGACCGGACTGACCAATTCGAACTTTCGCCGCAGACACCGCTTTCTTGCGTTCCACGGGGTCTTCGCCGAGTTTCAGTGTCGCCATATAGGTCATCGAAATGGATTGCTCATGCTCCATAAACATGTCGACCATTCGATGCTGAAGCACTTGGAACTTGCCGATCGGTGTGCCGAATTGTTTGCGTTGGCGCGAGTATTCGACGGTCATTTGATGGGCGACGCCCATGGCGCCAACCGCTTCGGCGCAGGTCGCTGCCGTCGCTTCATCCACGACTTGCTCGATCAGACCGAACCCCTCGCCCTCAGCACCGATCAGAGCGTCCGCGCCCACGGCGACGTTTTCGAGATAGACCTCAGAGGCGCGGCGACCATCCACCGTCGGATAATCACGCGTGGTGACGCCATCAGCATCTTTGTCGACGATGAAAATCGAAATGCCGCCTTCATCGCGGCGATCGCCGCCCGTCCGAGCGGTAACGATCAGCTTGTCCGCCCACGGCGCGCCGATGACAACCGCTTTGTGACCATTTAAAACGTAGCCCGCGCCATCTTTCTTGGCCGTGGTTTCCAAATCTGCGAGATTGTAGCGCCCGCGCGGTTCGGCATAGGCAAACGCAAACGTGCTCGCGCCACCCATAATCGCTTGTAAGTGCTCTTCTTTCTGGGCGTCTGTGCCTGCATGTTTGAGGAAGCCGCCAGCGCAAACCACGCTCGGGACAAAGGGTTCTACGACGAGGCCTTTGCCAAACTCTTCCATCACGACCATCGCGTCGATCGGGCCACCGCCGAGGCCACCATCGGCCTCGCTAAACGGCGCCATGAGGAGACCCAGTTCAGCAAATTGTGCCCACATTTCCGGGCGCCATCCGGTCTCGCTTTTGACCACACCCATGCGCGTATCAAAGTCATACTGCTCGCGGATCAGCCGGGCCAGGCTGTCGCGGATCATGGTCTGTTCTTCGGTGAAATTAAAGTCCACGATGTGGTCCTCCCATCAATATTATTCTGTCTTTGCGTCTAATAGAGCGGCGCAGGTTCCAATCAAGTCTGTATTTAGCTCCGGCAGCGGATCTGCTTTCGGCCGCGTGACCAAAGTGACAGAGTCGCGGCTGCCATCGTCCCAGTTTACAGCCACGGTTAGCGGCATGTCATCGAGAACGAGAATGGTCTCTTCGCTCGGCTCCTCGCCTTTATAGGCAATATCGATGCTGTGCGCGGCGCGCGGTTCGCCCATCAAGTAAAACTCGGTCGACTGACCGACATTGAAGGTGGCCCCTTCATCAGTTTCGATTTCAACCGTTGCGCCTTCGGTCAATGGCCACAGGGCAGCAAGCGCTTGCCGCTCTTCCGACGTCGGCATTTCGAGATTGCAGGTATTGAAGTAGATGCCTGAAAACAAGGCAAAATAATCGGTTGCGTCGCCCTCAGACCAGTCGGCTTCCGATTGAAATATCGCAAAGTCCTCACCCTGCACCAATAGCGTTTCGCGGAAATTGTCAGTATTCCCGTCAAACGCACTCGTCCAAAAGATCGACGAGCCCGGCCCCATCGGAAAACCGGAGTCCGGCGCCGCATGAACGGCCCCTGACGCCAACACAAGTGCTCCAATGGAAACGACAAACCGCACGAGTTTACAGCCCCAAAATCATCTTCGTGATGATGTTGCGCTGAATTTCATTGGATCCGCCATAAATCGAGGTTTTGCGGAAATTGAAATACGTTGGCGCAGCATAATGCGTATAGTCTGGACCGATTGGGAATTCATTCGATCCATCCTCCGGGAAGCCGCGGGCATAGGGCGCACCATATGAGCCAACCGCTTCTAGCGTAAGCTCTGTCAGGCGTTGCTGGATTTCGGTGCCTTTGACTTTCAAAATCGAGCTCTCTGGTCCCGGACCCTTGCCTTCGGATTCGCGGGCAAGCGTTCGGAGCTCGGTAAACTCAAGCGCCGTGAGATCGATCTCCAGCTGGCTGATTTTTCGCGCGAAGGAATCGTCTTTGATCAGCGGCGCACCATCAAGGAGTTCGGTGGACGCGATATCGCGAAGCCGCTCAATGCCGCGCTTCGAGCGGGCAACGCCGGCGATTCCAGACCTTTCGTGAGCGAGCAAGAATTTCGCATAGGTCCAGCCTTGGTTCTCTTCGCCGACACGGTTCTCCACCGGAACGCGAACATCCGTCAGCCAAACCTCATTCACTTCGTGCCCGCCATCAATCGTGATGATCGGCCGGACCTCAATGCCGGGTGTGTTCATATCGACCAAGATGAAGGAAATCCCTTCTTGCGGTTTGGCGGCGTTCGGATCCGTCCGGCACAGGAAGAAGCCCCAATCGGCATGCTGGGCGAGTGTCGTCCAAGTCTTCTGACCGTTGATCACATAATGATCGCCATCCCGCACGGCTGTGGTCTTCAAGCTCGCCAAGTCTGAGCCAGCGCCTGGTTCGGAATAGCCTTGGCACCACCATTCCTCGCCGGATAGGATTTTAGGCAGGTAGCGTGCCTTTTGCGCCTCGTTCCCGAATGTGTAGATGACAGGCCCAACCATCGACACGCCGAATGGCAAAGGCATCATGGCGTCAACGCGGGCATTTTCCTCAGACCAAATATAGCGCTGCGTTGAGCTCCAACCCGTGCCGCCATACTCTTCCGGCCAAGCGGGCGCCGCCCATCCTTTTTGACCGAGAATTTTATGCCATGCCAGGAACTGATCGCGCGACAGATCTTCGCGAGATCCCGCCGATTTGAGCTCCTCTGGATAGTTTTCCTCGATGAAAGCGCGCACTTCTTGGCGGAACGCAATCTCTTCGGGTGAAAATTCTAAATTCATGGCTGCTTTTCCTCACACAGGTCGCTGGGCTTGTTTGCATTGTTTTGCCGTGTCGGGGCCTGAAAAGCAAGTTAACGCGAACGTAAACGTCAATTTGTCTCAGAGTGCCGTAGGGTCAGCTTGACGAATCGGGGCTGCTGGCAAGAAACGGCGCGCAGGCGGTTCGCAGCAAACCAATCGCCGCCGCAGACCCCATCCCACCGCCTGTATTGAACTCAAAATCACCAACGGGACTCATACCAAGACGCTCCAGCGCCGCTTCATGCGCTGGGCGGCGCGTAACGTGCGCGGCTTTGACGTGATCAATTCCGAGGGGGTTCAGAGCATGCACGATCCCGGCGGCAATCGTCGTCGCAAAGCCATCTAGCAGCACCGGAATGCCTTGATGCCGTGCCGCAATGATCGCTCCAACGCAGGCGGCCAATTCGCGCCCACCAAGGCAGCGCAAAGCTTCGAGCGGATCTGACAAATGCCCCCGATGGGTGCGCAGCGCTTCGCTGACAATCGCGACCCTCTGTTGGTTCATATCTGACGGAACTTGCGGACCCGGGCGCACCCAGTATTCCGGCGACCCACCATAAAGCGCACACGCGACCGCGGCCGCAGCTGTGCCAATGCCAGCGCCGACGACACCGAGACCAATCAAGTCCGGCTCGCCCTCCAGAGCTTCAAATCCGTAGGCAATCGTCGCAGCACATTCCCGTTCGGTCATCGCCGCCTCGACCGCGATATTTGGCGTCGGCCGATCAATCGCGAGTTCGAAGACCCGAATGTTGGCCTGCACCTGCGCGGAAATGGCCGATAACGGGGCGCGACCTTCGCGCAGCGCGTCGACTTTCTCTCGGGTATTTTGATTTGACGACAGGGTGACGCCATTTTGCGAGATACCATGTGAGCCCGCGAAAATCGCCAGCGTCGGCTTTTCCAAGCGCGGCGGGTAACGGCGTTGCCATTCCGCAAGCCAAGCCGCACCATCGCCGAGTTTTCCGAAGTCTCCTTCCCGCCCCATATCGAGAAGCGCATCATAAACGCGCGTGGCCGCTTGCGGGTCGGTTGTCGCCGGCCGCATCGCGAGTTCGCGTACATCGTCCAGTGGATTCACAGCAGGCTCGACTTCCGGCACGTGGTGTCCTTATCGCTTGGAAAAGCACAAAACGCCCTTATTTCAAAGCACAAGTCAATTCTGGTTTTGGAAATTTGATAAAACTGTCGCAACCTAATGTTGACAGAGACGAGATAGGAAAGAGGCGATGGTGCGCGCAAACATTGACAGTCCTTGCATCAAGCTCTGCGCGGTCGATGGTGAAACGGGCCTATGTCTCGGATGCGGGCGCAGCCTCAAAGAAATCGGTGGATGGATGCAATTTGATGATAACGGACGCCGCCAAGTTATGGCAGAACTTCCAAGTCGCCTCGCCAAATTGCGGGATCTAGGAAAACTGAAAGCGCCAAAGTGAAACTCTCTCATATCTTCACCACATTTTTGCTCGCCGTCGCCGTCGCCGCAATCATCTCGTTTTATCTTAATCCAAAACTCGAAGAAGAGGCCCACCAAGCCAGTTCAGTGACCCCGATGCTGGCGGCGGCGAAAACGGCTCCCGAACCGGCTCAAACCGGCATCCGGCGCACAGCGACGCTGCGGGCCGATCACAATGGACACTTTTGGACCCGCGCCCTGGTCAATCGGAAATCAACGATTGAGTTCATGGTTGATACCGGAGCAACCTCCGTCGCCCTGACCTTCAAAGATGCGCAAAAAATTGGTCTACGCCCAGAAACGCTCGACTATACAATCGGGATCAGCACCGCGGGTGGACG
>JBCCXW010000167.1:0-7048 GCA_039191105.1 Pseudomonadota bacterium | reverse complement strand
TTCACCTTGGCTGAGGCGGACCTCCACCTCGCGCAGCTTTGCAATGATCTCTTCAGGCTTGGCTCTCTTGCCCATCGCTCAACTCCATATCAGAGCCGATCCTAACTCAAACTATGGGCCAGTTTTTCTGAGGCAGACCAAGCGGCTCACCAATGAATCGGATTCCTGAGACTAAAATGAGTCTAGAAATGGTGACTTATCCACAGGCAGAAATTGCGTGCTTATGATATGCTGATCACATGAGTTACGAAATAAGAATCTACAAAAAGAGCAAGTCCGGAAAAATCCGTACCGCTACTCTCAAGGAGTTTACTAAGTTTAGTTTTCTGAAGTGGTGTAAGTTGTACTTTATCTTGAACAACTACACCGTGCGCTAATTTCGCAGTGTTACTTTTGCAGGGAGACTAACACCTCTTCCCACATCTCGTTTGTCCGAAGTACCAACAATCTAACATCGTACTTTTTGTCGACGGATACCAAAAACATGCGTTGCTCTTCTCTACCTTGTAGGTGAGATACGAAGTCTAACTCTCGAGCAATCGACCAGTCTGCGTCTCTTGGATTTCGGGTAAGCTTGAGATGACGGCTGCGGTTAGCAATGTCTCGACAAATCGTCCATTGGTCGAACTTTCGCAATTCTTGATCGAGATCGTTTTGTGGAACGCCTGAGTTGATCAACCAATCCCTCATTGAGTGCGCCCAGACGAAATATGCGAGGACGAAATCGAGTGCAGTATGAAAGTTTCCGCTTAGGTTTTCCGTCTCCGCAAAAACCCGTTCCTTCCAACGTCCCATGCGTTTGAAGTGGTTTTCCCATCCGCCAATCGTATCAGCACTAAATTTGTATCCCATGACAACCCAAGGAAATGGCGCACCCGACAGGATTCGAACCTGTGACCTTCGGCTTCGGAGGCCGACACTCTATCCAGCTGAGCTACGGGTGCGTGAGACTAAAAAGAGACTAAAGCTCCTAAACTTTCAATAACCTACTCACCAATAACATCTTTTTTCAAGGTACGCTTGCCTTCGGAGGGCAGCGCTCTATCCAGCTGAGCTATAGGTGCGTTAGGCGCGTTTTACGCGAAGCCGAATTTAGATGCAATCTGCGGAGTGCGCGTAATGGCTTTTCAAACATCTTAGCGATATCATATCAGGCGTGGATTATTTAAGGAGGCAAGCATGAGAGTCTTGAAAACCTCTGCCGTCTTGGCGCTCATTTGGTCAGTTTTTGGGTTGGCCGGATGTGATATAGCGGCGCCGGATGCCATAGAAAGCGCGCCGGAACGCGCTGAAAAAGCGCAAATACTGGCGGAGTTTGACGCCGCTTTGACCGCAGCGCAGTCGACATCTGGGCCTGGCGAACCGGTGCTGTGGACGCTCTCAGATGAGGACACCGATATCTATATGTTTGGCACCGTGCATTTGTTGCGGCCCGATCTGGCCTGGCGGACGGAGGCGTTTGACGCGGCGCTCGATGCGGCGGACACAATTGTTTTTGAAGTCGATATGGACAGCGAAAAAGCGCAACGCGCGATCGCGACAGATTTCCTGACCCGCGGGGTGTTTCAAGATGGTCGTACCTTGCGTGACGTTTTGAGCGATGAGGATGAAGCGGTGATTTCAGCCGCCTTTGAATCGCTCGGCGTGCCGTTCGATGCGATCAATACGTTTGAGCCATGGATGGCGTCGATCAATCTCAGTATGATGAGCATCAGCCAAGATGGCTATGATCCTGAGTCCGGCGTCGAACGGGTAATATTTCGCGATGTGCGCGATGCTGGAAAGCAGTTTGCCTATTTAGAGACGATCAACGACCAAGCCGACGCGTTCGATCTCTTGCCCGAGGCTGATCAAGTCTCGATGCTTTATGAAACGGCGCTGCTTCTCGATGAATCGCCGCGCATGCTCGACCTTTTGGTGGAGGAGTGGGCCGATGGCGACATGGCAGGGATCGAAGCGCTCATGGCCAATTCAGAAGCGCATGGGTTTACCGATGCCGCCTATCAATCGGTCTTGGTCAAGCGCAATCAGAATTGGTTGCCGAAGATTGAAGCCATGCTCGATGAACCTGGAACATTTTTGATTGCCGCCGGTGCTGGGCACTTTGCCGGTCCCGACAGCGTGATCGCGATGTTGCGCGAAAGAGGTTACACGATTGAAGGCCCTTAAGGTTCGTTGCCCTCCCAATCGACGATCCAGGCTTCGATTTGTTCAACATCGTCTGGATCAAACAAAGTGTCTTCGCTCAAGGTGCGTCCCATGATTGAGCCGCCGCGATGATGGATTAGATCGCGGTCGCCACTGATTAAATGATGCCAATCGGGCAGGGGTTTGCCTTCATGGATCAAGCGATAGGCGCAAGACGTGGGCATCCAGCGCAGCTCTGAGATATCCTTCGGCGTGAGGATGACGCAATCTGGGACATGTTGTTTGCGATTTTGGTAATCGCTGCAGCGACACGTGTCGGCGTCTAAGAGCGTGCAGTGGAGGCGGGTCAGGGCAATCTCACCAGTGTCTTCATCTTCAAGTTTGATCAAACAACACTTGGCGCAGCCATCACACAAGGCTTCCCATTCTTCAGAGGTCATCTCTTCAAGCCGCTTGGCTTCCCAGAAGGGTCTGGGTGTCTCAGCCATTCTCAGGGCCGTCTCCAATCAACCAGATGAACGGGATGATCTCAGTGTGTTCGAACAGCCCGGCCTTGGCATATGGATCATCTTGCGCCCAAGCGTGGGCCTCGTCGAGCGATTCTAACTCGATGACGAAGGTCGAACCAATCATCGTCTGGCCATCGTCTGATAGAACCGGACCGGCCATTTTAATGTGGTGGCGATACTCGCCGGCCCATTCGAGATGGGCTTGGCGATTGGCGAGTCGCAGATCGCTGCGACCTGTTTTGTCACGAGCGTTGATTAGGAAGAGCGGCATCCTATTCTCCTTTATACGGGCGGGACAGCAACGCGGACATCGCATCTGCAACCGTTATTTGATCACTGAGCACGGCCTGCACGGCACCGCAAATCGGCATGTCGACCGCGTGTTGGTCGGCGAGCGCAACCAGGGCCGGCGCGGTCGCAACCCCTTCTGTCACGGATTGACGATCAGCCAGGACCTCTTCCGCCGAGCGACCCTGTCCGAGCGCCAGACCAAAGCTCATATTTCGCGATTGTGGCGATGAGCAAGTGAGCACGAGATCGCCCAAGCCGCAAAGCCCTGCCAGCGTTTCCGCCTGTCCGCCCAGTGCGACACCGAGCCGGGTCATTTCGGCGAAGCCGCGCGCAATCAGTGCAGCATGCGCCGACTTGCCGAGGTCCAAACCTTCAACAATGCCGCACGCAATAGCGAGAACATTTTTGACGGCGCCGCCAATCTCTGCGCCGATCAAGTCCGATGACCCGTAGGGCCGAAAGGCGGGTTGCCCAATCGCTTCCATAAGCCCGGCTCCGATCGCCTCATCTACGCAGGCCAACGTCACCGCGGTCGGACGACCTTGCGCCACGTCGACCGCAAAGCTCGGGCCTGAGAGCACTGCTGGGACAGCATTTGGAATAGTGTCGGCGATCACCTCTGTCATCATTTTAAGGCTCGCCTGCTCAATGCCTTTGGCGCAGAGCAGAACCGGCGTGTCTGGGCGGATATGCGGAGCCAATTGCGACAGGGTGGTGCGCGCGAATTGAGCGGGGACCACTGCCAATATGGCGTCGCAGCCCGCTAAAACAGAAATATCTGTGCTGGCGGTCATTTTGGGCAATTCGATATTGGGCAGATAAATCGGATTGCCTTCGCCGCGGCTGAGGGCGCGCGCGACGTCGTCCTCAAGCGCCCAAACCGGAATGTCAGGGCTCGAACGCGCTGCCTTGCGATAAAGCGATGCGGCAAGCGCTGTGCCCCAAGCGCCCGCGCCGAGAACGCCAATTCGACGAAATGCTGTCACAAGCTTGACCGTGCGCTACGTATTAGATTGAACAATTTGTTGATCATTCACACTTTTCCACTATTCTTATCACATGAACGAAAAACTCGACACACGCGAACAGATCCTTCAGGCCGCCATGGAGCGTATCATGCACTATGGATACGCCAAGACGACTATGGCCGAAATCGCCCGCGATTGCGGCATGTCCGCCGGGAATATCTATCGATTCTTTGCCTCAAAGATAGACATTGCGGAAGCCATGGCGCGCAAGTTGAACATGGAAATCAACACCAAGAATGCCGCTTTGGTCCGCAGCGAAGGGTCGGCGATCGAAAAATTGCGTCTGTTTCACCGGAACGCCTTGATCAAGACGTATGAGAAACTCGATCGCGATGCCAAAGTTTTAGAGATCGCCGAAGTGCTGGCACATGAGCGCCCAATGTTTGCCAATGAGGAATTGGCGCAAGAACGCGTTTATCTCGTGCAATTGTTGGAGCAGGGCATCGCGCAGGGTGTCTTCGCGCCAATGGAAAATCCGCATTTCATCGCTGAGATGATGCAAGCGGCGACGATGAAGTATCGTTATCCTCAACTCTGGACAAGGCTCACCTTACCAAAGCTGGAGCGTGAGCTCGAAGGGGTCATGGATATCATTCTGGCAGGGTTAAGCGTTCCTATCAAAACACGTGAGTTATTGAACGCTGAATAAATCTGAAATCATTCATTGATTTTTATTTTTTCGTCCTTACATGCTGAATACAGACAGCGAATAGTCGCCGTTTGCATCGCAAAGAAGGACAAATCCCATGCGTGTTTCCTCCCCCTCTGAGGCCCGTACTGGCCTAATCGCAACCGCTCTTTCTCTCCCGCTCGCCATTGTCGGCGCTGCGCTGACCCTCGGCTTGTTCGGGACGGTTGTCTAAACCCATTCGAGCGCTGGTCTGATTGAGTTCAGACCGGCGCCAAATGGCTTCAATTGAACCTATTCGACCGTCACCGCTTTCGCGAGATTCCGCGGTTGGTCAACATCCGTGCCCTTTTGAACCGCGATATGATAGGCGAGTAGTTGGACCGGCACGGCGTAGAGAATTGGCGCGACAAAGGCGTCGCATGTCGGCATCGCAATTGTATGGGCGGGCGCGTCACCTGCGGCCTCGAGGCCAGCTTGATCACTGATGAGTAGGACTTTGCCGCGACGCGCTACTACCTCTTGCAGATTGGACAAAGACTTTTCGAACAAATTATCGAACGGCGCGACGAACACGACCGGGGTTAACTCATCGATCAATGCAATCGGGCCGTGCTTTAACTCGCCGCTGGCATAACCTTCTGCGTGAATATAACTGATTTCTTTCAGCTTGAGCGCGCCCTCCAGCGCAATCGGGAAGTGCACGCCCCGCCCGAGATAAATCACATCGCGCGCCTTACACAGATCACGAGAGAGAGTCGCGATCGGTTGATCCAGTTTAAAACTCTCTGCGATCAGACGTGGAATACCGCTGAGCGCCTCCACCAATTCCTTTTCGCGGGTGCGATTCAACCGTCCGCGCGCCTTGCCCGCAGCAATCGCGGCCGCTGCAAGGGCGCAAAGCTGAGCGGTGAACGCTTTGGTCGAGGCCACACCGATTTCAGGTCCCGCGAGGGTCGGCAAGGTGAGGTCGACTTCCCGCGCAATAGTCGACATTGGAACATTCACAACCGCAGCGGTTTTTAATCCGGCCTTTTTACAATATCGAAGCGCGGCAAGTGTATCTGCGGTTTCCCCAGATTGACTGACAAACAATGCCAGGCCGCCGTCCTGCGGCAGCGCCGGCGCGCGGTATCGAAACTCAGACGCAATATCGGTTTTGACAGGCAAGCCGGCGATCTGTTCGAACCAATACTCCGCGACGCAGGTGGCGTAATAAGCCGTGCCGCACGCCACCATATGCAAATGCGTGATCTTTGCCCAATCGATGGCGCCGCCTTCGCTTGGCAGCGTGATCGTTTGATCGAGCGCATTGACATAAGCGCCGATGGTTCTGGCTGTGCTGTCAGGTTGCTCGAAGATTTCCTTCTGCATGAAGTGGCGGTAATTGCCCTTTTCGACCGTGGCACCGGCGCTTTGAACCAGCGTTTCGGGGCGGAACACGGCGTGCCCGCTCGCATCATAGATGGTGTATTGATCGCGCGAGAGCACGCACCAATCGCCTTCCTCAAGAAAGATGACTCGGTTGGTAAACGGCGCGACGGCCAAAGCATCTGAGCCCAGAAACATCTCATCCTGTCCAACGCCGATCACCAAGGGTGAGCCCTGGCGGGCACCGATCATTAAGTCTTCATGGCCTTCAAACACGATCCCCAGCGCGTACGCGCCTTCCAATTTCGCGAGCGTTGCTTTGACGGCGGCAATCGGATCTGCCCCTTGGTCGAGCTCGGCGGCGATCAGGTGCGCAATCGTCTCTGAGTCGGTTTCAGTTTGAAAGCTATGGCCCTGCGCTTCGAGCCCTTCGCGCAAGGGTCGAAAGTTCTCAATGATCCCATTATGGATGAGGGCCACTCGACCGGAAACATGGGGGTGCGCATTGCGCGTGTTCGGGGCGCCATGCGTTGCCCAACGTGTGTGGCCGATGCCAACCGACCCGCCGATCGGCTGTTCTTTGAGAAGCGCCTCTAAATTGGTGAGTTTTCCAGCCGCGCGGCGACGATCGAGCTTGCCCTTGTCGAGGGTCGCAATCCCCGCACTGTCATAGCCGCGATATTCCAACCTGCGGAGCGATTCCATCGCGCGCTCTGCGGCGGACCCGTTTTGACTGAGAATACCAATGATTCCGCACATGAAAAACTCCACTCCAAATCCTGAGAGTTGGCAGCCCTAAACTGGAGCGCGCCAATTCGTCATTGCACATCCTATTTCGGATTGTGACGATTTGAGGTGGTTTAAAAGACACAAGGAGGCCCGAATGGGGCCTCCTTGCCGGGGTTCATCCTGCGGATCGGTCTGGCTTTAAGAGCCGCTCTCGACCTCGCCCAAATCAGCTGTGCTCATTTCAGCTGTCCCCATCACGCTGGCCGAACGGCAGCAGCGGACGTGCATTTCCAAAACCTGGCTGTTGAACCGGCATTGGTCATTGTTGAGCTCGCGCAAGAAGG
>JBCCXW010000166.1:0-7081 GCA_039191105.1 Pseudomonadota bacterium | reverse complement strand
TCGCGGCTACAGAGATGCGCAAAGATGGCAATGCAGATGGATATTAGAGGATGAAAGCGGCCAGTCCGCGGTCAGTCTTTGGTCTCGTCAAATTCTACACGTGGCTTTGAAAGCCTGCGCGGACTGGCAAAGCCGCTTCCAACAAGAATTAACTTACCACAAACCTGACCTAAGGGCAATTTACAGCCGAATAAGATGCGCTGGACCGGTCCTGCGTGTCGCGCCATATCACCGTTATGGAAGCCTTTGCCAATCTGCTCGAGCGCTTGCTGCTCACCCCGTCTCGCAATGGTAAGCTGGCGCTGATGGCGAATTATTTCGCGACCGTGCCGGATCCGGAGCGCGGCTGGGCGCTGGCGGCGCTGACCGGAGAAATCGAATTGCCGGGCGTCAAAGCGGGTCTGATCCGCCGGCTTGTCGAGCGCAAAGTCGACCATGAATTGTTCCGTTTGTCTTATGACTATGTTGGTGACCTGGCCGACACGGTCAGCCTGATTTGGCCCGCTGCGCATGGCGCCAATTATATGCCAACGCTAAGTGAGGTCGTTGGCGAACTATCGGAAGCGACCAAAGCCCAAGGCGAACGCTTGATTGAAGTTTGGTTGAACGCCCTTGATGCGCGTGGGCGCTGGGCCCTGCTCAAGCTGGTTACGGGCGGTCTCAGAATTGGCGTCTCGGCGCGGCTCGCAAAAGTCGCGGCGGCCCAGTTTGGTGACGTCGCCGCAAACGAAGTCGAAGAAATTTGGCATGGGCTTGAGCCGCCTTATCTCAGTCTCTTCGCCTGGCTTGACGGTAAGGCTGAAAAACCGCAGCCCGACATCGAGGCCCCATTTCGGCCGGTTATGCTGGCCCATCCATTGGTCGCAAAAAAGGACCGGGACAATCCCGATGCTGTCGATCCGGACCTGATCATGGCTGATACGTTTGCGGCAGAATGGAAGTATGATGGCATTCGTGTCCAAGCTGTGGCCGAAAACGGTGTACGGCGGATTTATACCCGCACCGGCGACGATATCAGTCACACATTCCCAGATGTGCTCGCCGCGATGGACTTTGATGCCGCGCTTGATGGTGAGCTTTTGATTCGCGCCCAAAGCGGCGGCGTGGCGCCATTCAACGAGCTGCAGCAAAGGCTCAATCGCAAGACGGTATCGAAGAAACAGATGGACGCGCGACCGGCATTTATCCGCGCATATGATTTGCTGGTGATTGGCGAGGACGATTTGCGCACCTTGACTTTTGCGACGCGGCGCAAGCGGTTGGAACAATTCGTGGCCGGTCTTGAGACCGATCGAATAGATCTCTCGCCTTTGGTGCCGGTGAATGGGGTTCAGGCGCTTGAGCGAGCCCGTAACCATCCACCCGCGCCAGAAATCGAAGGGCTGATGCTCAAGCGCTGGGACAGTGTTTACGAAGCCGGTCGGCCGAAAGGGCCCTGGTTTAAATGGAAACGCGATCCGTTCTTGATCGATGCGGTGATGCTGTATGCCCAGCGTGGACATGGCAAGCGGTCGAGTTTCTATTCGGATTTCACGTTTGGCGTGTGGCGCGAGATTGATGGCGAAGACCAGCTAACGCCCGTCGGCAAAGCTTATTTCGGGTTCACTGATGACGAGCTCAAGCAGCTCGATAAGTTTGTGCGGGACAACACGATCGAGCGGTTTGGGCCGGTGCGTTCAGTGACTGCGACGAAACAGCATGGCCTGGTGCTTGAGGTTGCGTTTGAAGGCTTGCAGCGCAGCCCGCGCCATAAATCCGGCATCGCGATGCGGTTTCCCAGGATCAATCGCATCCGCTGGGATAAGCCGAGCGCGGAGGCTGATCGGCTCGAAAATCTCGAGGCGCTCTTGCCCGAGAACACGTGATGGACAAGTCCTGCAAGCGCATGAGGCCGAACAAATGAACTTTCGCGATTTCATGCTTCTGAGCACGGTTTGTTTCGTTTGGGGGCTGAATCTGGTGGTGACCCGCTGGGTTGTCGCGGATGCGGGTGTGCCGCCACTGTTTTTCGCCGGCATCCGATTTGCTGGGATTGCACTTGTTCTATTTTGCTTCCTGCGTCCGATCCCAAAAAACCTCGGCACGCTTTTTTTCATCGCAATGGGGATGGGTGCGGTTCATTTCGCTTTTCTCTTCATGGGGTTGGCCACTGCTGAAGCCAGTTCCGTTGCCGTGGTGGGACAACTTGGCGTACCGTTTTCGACGCTTATGAGCATGGCCTTTTTGGGCGAAGTCGTGGGATGGCGACGCGGCCTTGGGATCATGCTGGCGTTTGCCGGCGCGATCCTCATCGCGGTAGATCCGAACACATTCGAACTTAGCTTTGGTCTGCTCTATGTCGTTTTCGCCGCATTGGTGGCCTCTGCGGCGGGTATTTTGATGAAAAGAATGCCACCGATCAGTGCCTTGCAAATGCAAGCTTGGATTGGCCTGTTCAGCTTTGCGCCCTTATTTGCCGTGTCGGGTCTTGTTGAGCGCGACCAAAATGGTTGGTCGGCCTTTCTCGACGGCGGCTGGTTGGTTTGGGGGGCGACCGCTTATGCCGTGCTGGGTGTGAGTGTGTTTGGCCATGGCTATTTCTATAGTTTGATCAAGAAGTATGAGATCTCTTTGCTGTCGCCGCTGACATTGATGACGCCGGTTTGGGGCGTCGTGTTGAGCATCGTTCTGCTTGGCGAGGTCCTGACCTTACAGCTCGCCGTCGGCGCCGCGATTTCCCTCGGCGGCGTTTTCGTTATTCTGGTCCGCCCAAATCGGGTTATGCCCGAAGCTGCGCTTGGCGACAAAGTGAGAGGCAAAACGAAATGACGGTCGAGGCAGTCCCGAGCCCGAATTTCAACGATCGCAAACATCCGATCGATATGCTCGTGCTCCACTATACCGGCATGGAGACCGGTCAGCAGGCTTTGGAACGGATGTGTGATCCGGAGGCCGCGGTCTCTGCCCACTATATGATTTGGGAAGATGGCCGCATCGCACAGCTGGTTGGCGAAGACAAACGCGCTTGGCATGCCGGCGTGTCGAACTGGAAAGGCGAGGACGATTTGAACTCACGCTCGATTGGGATTGAGATCGTCAATGGTGGCCATGATTGGCCGCTGCCCGGCAATGTGTTGCCGCCTTATCCGCAGGCCCAAATCGATGCCTTGATCCAGCTCACACTCGGCATCCTCGACCGCTGGGACATTCCCCAGACCCGGATCGTCGGTCATTCCGATATCGCGCCGGCGCGCAAAATCGATCCCGGCGAGCACTTTCCCTGGGCGCAGCTGTCCCGCGTCGGGATTGGGCTCTGGCCACTTTCACTGATCGACCAAGCCAGTGGTGCCGGACACGCGGCCAGCACAAGCCGCGCCTCGTCTAAAGGCCCGCATCTGATTGGCCGCGGGCTCGGGCGAGGGGATGATAAAAAGGCCGTCGCTCGGTTACAGACCATGCTCACCGGAATTGGCTATTCGCTTGATGTGACAGGCCTTTATGACGCTGCAACGGAGACCGTCATCAAAGCTTTTCAGCGACGGTGGTTGCAAGACCAGGTCACTGGCCAAGCCGATATGCGGACGCTCCGAATGATCGGGCTTGTGCATCCGCTCTACACATCAAGCGGCGCACGCACCTAGGCTTGCGCGCTCGGCCGAGCTTGGCAGCGATCGAACCATGCGCTCACAGTCTTCAAATCTCGATTCAGGGGCTGACCAACTTGCTCGCCAAATGCAAGGAAGCTCGCGAGCAAAATATCAGCCAAGCTGAAGCGATCTCCGGCGAGGAATTCACGCCCGCCGATCTGACCATCGAGCCATTCAAGCTTATCTTGTGCGCAGGCTTTTAAGCCGTCGGCTGCTTCTGGCAGACACCGCATCCGGTTCTCAAATAAAGGAAGCCCCTCTGCGCCGCGGAAGCCGCCGACGATGGGTTCGCAAACATTCAAATCCGCCCAACGCGTCCAGCGACGCACTTGCGCCCGCTCTTCGGGAGTGCTGCCCATTAAGGGCGTGCCCGGTTGGCTTTCATCAAGATACTCGCAGATCACGGTAATTTCCGTCAGCAGGGTACCATCATCAAGTTCGAGGGCTGGCAATTGCCCGGCTGGATTGACGCTGAGATAGTCTGATTGGCGATTGGCGCCGCTCATAATATCAACCTCTTCGAGCGCAAGTGAAATGCCGCGCTCGGCCATAAAGGTTCGAACCACTTGCGGGTTCGGTCCAATCGAATTGTAGAGTTTCATGTTTTGCCTCGCGGGTCGTCTTTAAAAGTTCACGCGGTTCGATAGCGCGCCATCAATGATCAGATTTGATCCAGTTGTGTATGATGAACGGGGGCTCGCCAAGAAGACTGTGGCATCGGCAATGTCTTGCGGGGTTGCCATCCGCCCGGTCGGATTTCGAGCGCTTGCCTGCTTGAAGAAGTCGGGCATGTTCTGCTCAACCATTTGCCAAACGCCGCCTTCAAAATAGACCATGCCTGGCGACACAACATTGGTTCTAATTCCACGTTTTGCGTGCTGGCGCGCTAAGCCCTTGGCCATATGAATAAGGGTTGCTTTGATCGGTCCATAAGACCCTGCAGTGTCGGCGGTCGCGGCGGAGATAGACGCAACGATGATGAAGGCTGCATCGCCGGTTTTGTCAGCGGCGTCGCCTAAAAAGGGCTCTGCCGCTTCGAACGCGTTTACAGCACCGAGGACGTCGAGATTGAAGTTCTGCTTCCAGGACGCTTCGTCAAACCCTTGGGCCATTGCACCCGCATTAGAGACCAGTATATCGATGCCGCCTAAGTCTTCACCCGCCGATTTGATCCAGGATTTCAGGCCTTCGCCATCGGTGACATCTACAGAGCTGCCGGTCGCTTTGACGCCTTTAGCTTCGAGCGCTGAGACGGCGGCTTTGATCTGGTCCTCATTGCGCGCGCAGATCGCGACGTTTGCGCCCTCATCCGCCAGTGTGTCTGCAATGGCGCGCCCAATCCCGCGCGTCCCCCCGAGGATGACGGCATTTTTGCCTTTCAGCTGCAAGTCCATTTGCATCGCTCCCGTTCTGTCTGACCTTAGACGAGCACAGAAAACGAAGACCAACAATTAGGGTCGTCGGGGGAGGGGACTCGCCGTTTGCAGCTAAATCCTCTATAGCGCAGCGATCCAGACGGCTGGGCAGTCGCTGTCCCGGACGTGATCCGGGATGGAGGAAAGTCCGGGCTCCAAGGAGACATGGCGGTGGATAACGTCCACCCGGCGCAAGCCGAGGGAAAGTGCCACAGAAAGCAAACCGCCCTGAACGCGTTTCAGGGTAAGGGTGAAAGGGTGGGGTAAGAGCCCACCGGGGCTTCGGTGACGCGGCCCGCATGGTAAACCCCGCCAGGAGCAAGACCGAATAGGGGGCGTGTATAGGCCGTCTTCAGCCTGCGCCCCGGGTGTGTCGCACCAGGCATGTAGCAATGCATGTCGCAGATGAATGACTGCTGATCCCGAAAGGGGGAACAGAACCCGGCTTATAGGCCGTCTGGACGTTTTGACCAGAGCCCGCGGGATGTCTGAAGCGGGGCATTGCGCCCGCCGACAACAGCTCTAAGAGGTCGGATATGACCGAGCGCCTTTTGTTTTCGACCGTCCTGCAGCAAACGCGTTTGCCGAATGCGACCCTTCTTGCCGAGCTCGAAGAGGCGGTTTGGATGATTGAAGATGGCGATACAGCCGGGCATGACTGGTGCGAGCGAGAAGGCTATCCCGGTTACACGTCCTATGCCTCGTTGAATGATTTGCCGCGGCGTGCCCCGGCATTCGCGGATCTATTGCCTGAGCTCGATCAGGCCGCGGCCCAATTGGCTGCCCGCTTGCATTGGGACTTAGGCAGCGCCAAGCTCAAATGCGACAGCCTGTGGATCAACATTTTGGGGGAGGGCGGTCAGCATTCTGGCCACCTGCATCCGAACAGCGTCATTTCGGGCACCTGCTATGTCGCGATGCCAGACGCGGCCAGCCGGATTAAATTCGAAGATCCGCGCCTGCCAATGATGATGGCGGCACCTGTGATCAAAGCCGATGCACCAGATGCAGCGAAACGGTTTTTTTATGTCACGCCGTCGGCTGGCGATGTCTTGATGTGGGAAAGTTGGTTGCGCCACGAGGTGATGCCGCATCCATCGCAGGAGGCGCGGATTTCGATCAGCTTTAACTATGCGCTGAGTGAGCACTAAACCGGAAGGAAGGGGCGCGCCAAGACACGCTCCAATGACGGGATTAGACCAGTGTCTAACTTGACGGGTTGGCCGCAATCCTGCACGGGGCAGCGCGAAAAGAGCATTCCGAATGAAGGACGCCCGCTATGGACATCATGAAAATCGCGACCGGGCAGAATCCGCCAGACGATATCAATGTTATCATCGAAGTGCCTCTGGGCGGCGATCCCATCAAATATGAGATTGATAAGGCGTCCGGCGCGATGTTCGTTGATCGCTATCTTTACACGGAAATGCGATATCCCTGTAATTATGGGTTCGTCCCGCATACGCTGAGCTTAGACGGCGATCCGATTGATGTCATGGTGGTTGGCAGTCGCCCACTGGTCCCTGGCAGTGTGGTGCGCGCGCGTCCGGTCGGGGTTTTGATGATGACGGATGATAAAGGACCAGATGAAAAAATCCTCGCTGTGCCGCATCCAAAATTGACGGCTTATTATGATAAAATCGCCACCTATCACGATCTTCCAGACATTTTGGTCCAGAAAATTACGCACTTTTTCACGCACTATAAGGACCTCGAACAAGGCAAATGGAGCCGGGTTGAAAGTTGGTCGGGCGTGGAACGGGCGCGTGAGATGATTGCTCAAGCCATCGAGCGCCCTAAGGAAGCCAATCAGTCTTAGAACCGGCTTGGCCGCAGAATTTCGACGTCCGACAAGGCCACGACGCCAATATGCGCGCCAAGGAGATTGCTGATCTCATCCATCACGGCCCGCACTTTGGGTTCATCGCCAATCGAGATAATCACCACCATATCCCCGCTGGCAGACAGGTCCGTGTCGCGACTCCAGCGCTTTGAATTGCCATAGCCCGCCATCGCTGGCAGCACGGTATACCCAGTCAT
>JBCCXW010000165.1:0-7198 GCA_039191105.1 Pseudomonadota bacterium | reverse complement strand
GATGGCATCTTGAAGAAAGGCGAGATGCGCAAAGACGATGCGCAATTGTTCATCATGAAAGCGCGGGTTATTTCCGGCTGGATTGAGCCAGAGGCGCTGGAGCAGCTGGAAGCTGAGATGGCGGCCGAAGCCGCAGGCGAGGATGCGCAAGAGGATCTCACCGAAGAGGAACGCGCCCTGCTTGCGCTTGGCGAGCTTGGTAAGTCTGAGGACAGTGATGATGGGATCGAAGAAACGCTGGATGTCAGCGATGAAGACATCCTGGCGGAACTTGAGGGTCTCGATCTGGACGAAGACCTGCTGATGGAGAGCGGCGATGATGCCGCAAAAACCGAATGAGCCGGACCAGCGCCTAGAGGCGCATCGGGTCAAGCGCGCTGGTGGGCCGGTCCGCCAGTGCGCGGTCACGCGCGCGCGCTTAGCGCCTGACGCTCTGATTCGATTTGTCCGCGGACCCGACGGGACCGTGGTCCCGGATGGGTTTGGAAAGCTGCCGGGACGCGGGGTTTGGATCACTGCCGACCGCGAGCACCTGAATACGGGACTCAAAACAAATGTCTTCTCGCGCGCCTTTAAAACGCCATCGACCCCGATGGTCGGGCTCTGCGAAGAAGTCGAACGCCAACTCTTGCAGCGCTGCATCGGCTTGCTTGGAATGGCAAAAAAGAGCGGCATTGCGGTGCTTGGATTCAATCAAGTCCGCGATTATATCCGCAAACAGGCGCCGGGCTGGCTGCTCGAAGCCAGTGATGGTGCAGAAGATGGCCGCAATAAGGTTCATTTTCTCGCCAAGGCGATATATGAAGACGTCAACGTCGCGGGCGCGCTGTCGTCTGCTGAATTGGGCATGGCCTTTGGGCGGCAGCATGTGATACATGCGCTGCTTGAACACGGCTCTCTTTCAGAGACCTTTTCGATTGCCTATCGGCGATTGATCGGTTTCCGAAACGCGCCCGAGACAGGCTGGTTCTCCGGCAGACACACAGAGTTATGATATAAGAAGTGTTTGGCACGCGCTTCGAATGAAAGGTTAGACACCAGGTACGCATGAGCGATACGAAAGACAAAGGTAAGACCACAGGGCGCAAGCCGCTCTCTGCATCGCGCGGTTCGGGTTCGGGAACGGTGAAGCAAACCTTCAGCCATGGCCGCTCGAAACAGGTGGTGGTACAGACCAAAAAGAAACGAACCATCGGCGCGCAGACCAAGCCGAGCAGCGCGGGCAAAGCCGCGCCAAAATCGGCCGCGGCCAGTGCAGCTGCCAAGGGTAAAGAACCGTCCAAGCTCGAAGCCGCCGCGGCCAAGCTCGGCATCACCGTCGAGGAGCTCGTCCAACGCCAAAAAGTGCTGATGCAGCGCAAAAAGGCGGAGGAAGCACGCAAAGCCGAGCAGGAAAAACAGCAAGCGCGGACCAAAGCGCTGCAAGAGAAGCAAGAAGCTAAGAAACAGCAAGACAAAGAGCGCGAAGAGGCCGAAGCGCGCCGTAAGTCGGAAGAGGTAGAACGAAAAAAAGCCGAAGCGGAAGCGAAAAAGAAATCTGGCGACACAGCGAAATCCGGGCGCGGCGAGCGCGGTGGAAAAGGCCAAAGCCGCACCGCACAACCAAGCCAAGCCGATCTTGAAGCTGCGGCAAGCTCAGGCGGTGGACGCCGCAAAGGCGGGCGCAATGATCGCGATGATCGGGATCGCCGAGATCAAAGCGGTGGCCGCGGCGGACGCGGCGGCGCTGATGCCAAACGGCGACGCGGTAAACTGACCATCGCGTCCGCGCTCGGAGATGATGGCGATCGCCAACGTTCGCTGGCATCGGTCAAGCGGGCCCGCGAGCGCGAACGCGAGCGCCGCATGGGCGGCGAGCAAGCTGAAAAAGTGTCCGTCGAAGTCACATTGCCAGAAACCATCACGCTTCAAGACCTGTCGGGTCGCATGAAAGAACGTGTCGGGGACGTCGTGAAATTCATGATGCAACAAGGCGAGATGATGCGCGCCAATGATATCGTGGATGCCGATACAGCGGAACTGATTGCTGAGGAATTCGGCCATACCGTAAAGCGCGTCTCAGAAGCGGATGTGGAAATCGGCCTTGAGGGGGACGAAGACGATCCGAAAGATCTTGTCGGTCGTCCGCCGATCGTCACGATCATGGGGCATGTTGACCATGGCAAAACATCCTTGCTCGATGCGCTTCGCTCAACCGACGTGGTGGCGGGAGAGGCGGGCGGCATAACGCAACATATTGGCGCCTATCAGGTCCAGCTCAAATCCGGCGACAAGATTAGCTTTTTGGATACGCCAGGCCATGCAGCGTTTTCAGCCATGCGGGCGCGCGGCGCAGATGTCACGGACATCGTCATATTGGTGGTCGCGGCAAACGATTCAGTGATGCCACAAACCATTGAGGCAATCAGTCATGCAAAAGCCGCTGAAGTGCCGATCATTGTCGCGGTGAACAAAGTCGATTTGGCTGAGGCCGATCCGAGCCGCGTGCTGACCGATCTTTTGCAGCATGACATCCAAGTTGAAGCCATGGGCGGCGAAGTGCAATCAATCGAAGTCTCTGCCTTGAAGAAAAAAGGCTTGGACGGACTGACCGAAGCCATTTCTTTGCAGGCCGAGCTGCTTGAGCTGAAGGCAAACCCAAAACGGGTGGCCGACGGCATTGTGGTCGAGTCGCAGCTCGATAAGGGCCGCGGTCCGGTGGCCACCGTTCTCGTCAAGCGCGGAAGCTTGAAACGCGGAGACATTGTCGTTGCCGGAGCGCAATGGGGGAAAGTCCGCGCCCTTGTGAATGAACGCGGTCAGCAGATGAAAGAGGCGCTGCCCTCTATGCCCGCGGAAATCCTTGGGCTCGACGGAACTCCAGAGCCCGGAGACATGTTCAATGTCGTGGAAAGTGAAGCGCGCGCGCGGGAAATCACCGAATATCGTCAGCGCATGAAACGTCAGAAACAAGGCGTCGCCACGCAACGTGCATCGCTTGAGCAGTTTATGACGAGCCTCAAAGATGGCTCGGCTGATGTGAAAGATCTACCGATTGTTCTTAAAGGCGATGTTCAAGGCTCCGTTGAAGCAATCACGCAATCGCTCGAAAAGCTTTCGACCGACGAGGTGCGGGCAAATGTCGTTTATGGTGCGGCAGGGGGGATCTCTGAAAGTGATATCCTATTGGCGCAATCATCGGGCGCACCGGTTTTTGCCTTTAATGTCCGGGCCAACAAACAGGCGCGGGACCTGGCGGAGAAAGAAGGCGTCGAGATCCGATACTATTCGATCATCTATGAGCTGATCGATGATGTGAAGGCGTCGCTATCGGGCATGTTGGAGCCTGAAAAGAAAGAGACCTTTATTGGCTATGCCGATATCCTCGAAGTGTTCAACATCACCAGGGTCGGCAAAGTTGCGGGCTGTAAAGTGACCGAAGGTGTCGTCAAACGCGGCTGCGGCGTCCGCTTGTTGCGTGATGATGTTGTCATCCATGAAGGCATGTTGAAAACCCTGAAACGCTTCAAGGATGAAGTGCCTGAGGTCAGCAATGGCATGGAATGCGGCATGGCGTTTGAGAAATACGAAGACATTCGCGAAGGCGATAAAATTGAGTGTTTCGAGGTTGAAATGATTGCCCGTACGCTCGATTAGGCGGCAAACACATTGCTAAAAAAAGGCCGCGCGGAATCGTGCGGTCTTTGCATTTTCATCGAATAGGTTTTCACTTTTCAAAACTGTTTGCGGTTTAAACGGCAGATGGGCCAATCACTCTACGTTTCCGGCGCGCTTTCTAAGCGAGATGCCAAACGGCTGACCAATGCGATACGCGGCAGCACCATTGGCCCAACCACGCTGTATTATGCTGGCGTAACCGCACCCGTCATCGGCGCCAGTATGGCGCTGCTGACCAAAGCCGCGCTCGAAGTGATTGAGTTCCCGGCTTTTTGGACCAATTTTTTGTCGGCAAGCGTGGCCGCCCTGGCGGGTATCACCTGGTATTTGATTTTCATGCGCTGGGCATATCGACATCAGCACGGTCGGACGAGCGAAATCGACCAGACCACGGAGGTTGAACTGCAAGACGATGTGCTGATTATTCGCCGAGGCCTGATCGAAACGCGCGTCGATTGGGACGCGATCGATGAAATCAAAAGCACCAGAAGCTATACGCTCATTCGCTTCGATGGCGCGGAACCTTTGATGCTTCCGCATGACTGGTTTGGCGAAAAAACTGCGTGCGAGATCTTTATACGCCGTCTCGGACAGGGCATGAAAGCGGCATGAGCCGCAACCGCAAACAAACCCATGCTGCACACGCGCCGTCGCAACGCCAGTTGCGAGCTGGTGAGCTGGTGCGCCATGCCTTGGTCGACATTCTTGCCCGAGAGGAATTTCGCGACCCGGCTTTGCAAGGCGTTGCGATCACAATCGGCGAAGTGCGCACGTCACCTGACCTGCGCCATGCCAATGTGTTTTGCTCGGCGCTCGGCAAATCGGGACGGGCGGAAATGGAAGCGATCGCCAAGGCGTTGAACCGCGCCGCAGCATTTTTGCGCGGTCGCTTGGGGCGCGAGATCTCAATGAAGTTTACACCGCAACTGCATTTCATCCCCGACTTTTCCTACGATGATGCCGCCGAGATGAACGCCGTCTTCCGGCGTGCCGATGTCGCCCGCGACCTTGGCGACGATCCCGACTAAGTTTTCGTTTGACGTCGCACGGGAAGGTGCTTTTTGCCCCAATCCCTGAACGAAACCAAGGCCGGCGCAAACTCTTGGCCCTTTTCGGTGAGCACATATTCGTACCGTTTGGGCCGCTCTGAGTAAGCTTGTTTAGCGAGAATGCCGGCTTCAACCAGACGCTTCAGTCGATCTGATATGAGATGCCGCGTCGCGCCCGTGCTCTCTACAAATTGCTCAAACCGCGACAGACCGAGAAAGCAGTCACGCAAGATCAGCAACGTCCAACGATCCCCAACCAAAGACAGAGTCCGAGCAACGGGACACCAATTATCATCTAAATCTGTCCACTTCATGCTTGCAAGCATAGCTTGATTTGACCTAAGTTCCAAATAAGAACTATCAAGCGCGGATTGTCATCGGATCCGAGCGCGTAAGATCACGCTAGGAGGGCCCAGTGGCGAAGACACTCGAATTCTTTTTTGACTATATCAGTCCAACATCTTTCATTGCGCGTGTCCCCTTAAGTGGGGTTTTGGAACGCACCGGCGCCGAGCTCAAGCTTCGTCCTTTGTTCCAGGGCGGGGTGATGAAGGCGACTGGGAATTCACCGCCGGGCATGGTCCCTGCCAAAGGCAAATACATGGCCGCCGATATGGCGCGTATCTGCAAGCGCTATGGGATCGAGCTTCACTTCAACAAGCACTTTCCAATGATGAACACGCGTCCGCTCACCTGCGCCACCATTCGTCTGGCGGAGACCCCGGACGAACAGATGCGCCTGTTCGAAGCCGCCTGGAAACACGTTTGGGGGAATCCAGAAGGCGGCATCGATACCGGTGACGAAGCGCAATTCAAAGCTGCATTCGCCGCCGAAGGGTTTGACGCAGATCACCTCTGGACGCTCGGCAATGATCCCGAATCGAAAGCGATGCTGCGCGCCAATACAGATGAAGCTGTCGAGCGCGGCGCCTTCGGCTCACCGACTTTTTTCGTCGGTGACGAAATGTTTTTCGGGCATGATCGGCTTGATTACGTCGAAGAAGAATTGAGGGCCTAGCCAGAGGTGAGATGCCGTTTGCTTAGCGCACGGTAACGCATATGCGCTCAGCACCTCAGCAACGCTTAAGCCGCAATCCCAGCCTTGGCTGCGAGGGCAGACAAGGACACTTCTGGACGCGGGCCATAGTGCGAGATTACCTCTGCGGCTGCGATATGGCCCAAGCGCGCACAGGTTGCGAGCGGCAAACCGCGCGCGATCCCAAATAAGAACCCCGCGGCATATTGGTCGCCAGCACCGGTCGTATCCACGACATTGCTGACCGGCTCTGCTGACACCGCGACCGGGTCACCATCACCGATCACCACCGACCCTTTTTCGCTGCGTGTGATCGCCGCCAATCCGGTTTCGGTGCGCAGTTGCGCGATCGCGCCATCGAAATCGCGCGTTTCGTAAAGGCTCAACAATTCCTCTTCATTGGCGAACAAAACATCGACCTGCGAGCGGATCAATTGCCGAAAACTCTCACGATGACGGTCTACACAAAAGCTATCTGACAGGGTCAAGGACACTTTCCGACCCGCCGCGTGAGCAATCTCGGCGGCATGTACGAAAGCGGCTTTCGCCACTTCTTTGTCGAAAAGATAGCCTTCCATGTACAATATCTGTGATGCTTCCACCGTCGCCCTATTGACGTCGCCAGGGGAGAACTCCACCGACGCGCCGAGGAACGTGTTCATGCTACGCTTACCGTCTGGCGTGACAAAGATGATCGAGCGCGCCGTCGCCGGGCCATCGAGCAAAGGCGCGGTGTCAAACGGAACGCCGACTTTTTCCATATCGGCTTTGAATACTTTGCCCAATCGGTCATCGGCGACTTTTCCGATATAGGCGGCCTGCCCGCCAAAGCTCGCAATCCCAGCAATCGTATTGGCGCCTGAGCCACCCGATGTTTCAACCGCATTGATCGACGCCTCCGTCAAAAGATCTGCGCGGTCCTCTTCAATCAGGTTCATCGCATCTTTGTTGATGCCCCATTTCGCCAGAAAGGCGTCATCTTGCGCGGAAATCACATCAACAATGGCATTGCCAAGACCGACCACATCATAACCCATTGCCGCCATTCACTTATCCCTAAATTGTGCTCGGGCGGATGTGCCAGATGCCCCTGCTGGACGCAACCAAACAAGCCAGTTAAGGGGCGCCGATGATCAAAATTGCCTACCTCGCTTCCAAAGTGACGCTCCCCGGTTCACCAACCCGACGCAGCGATGCCTTTGAACATGATCGGATGATGGAGGCTCTGCGTGGCCCGTTCGCGGCCCTCGGTATGGCGGTTGAAGATATTGATTGGGCGGCGGTTGAAACCGATTGGTCAGATTTCGCGGCTGTGATCATCGGAACGACCTGGGATTATTGGGATCAGACAGACCATTTTCTGCAAACGCTTGAGCGTATCGAAGCGAAAACGCGGCTGTTTAACGCGGCGCATCTGGTCCGCTGGAACAGCGATAAGCGCTATTTACAAAGCCTT
>JBCCXW010000164.1:0-7224 GCA_039191105.1 Pseudomonadota bacterium | reverse complement strand
TGACGCGCAAGGATGTCCCCGCACCGGATCGAGACGTCTATTACGATTACGATCTTCGCGACCTAGAGATCAGCGCTTTGTTCGATAGCGCGTCGGGCCCAGGCCTACGCCATAGCTACGACGCCCTGGGCCAGTTGACGGTGGCGACGAGCGATCTCACCTCCACAACTTTGTCCTACCTCTATGACGCCGCGGGCAACAGAACGCGCGTCACCCACCCCGACGGAAATTACTTCACCTATGATGTCGACGCGCTAAGCCGGCCGACTTTCATCCGCGAGAACGGTAGCGCTTGGCTCAACCAATTCACCTATGACGCCAGCGCGCGGCTAAGTTCGGTGCTTCACAATAACCGGTTGGACTGGTCGGTCGGCTATGATGATCTCTCCCGCGTCGGCTCTTTGGCGATTGACGCCGTCGCCGGAAGTTCCGCCGATGTGACGGAGACGTTCAACTTCAACCCGGTCAGCCAACTCACGCTCGTCTCACGCACCAATTCGGCCTATTCGCAATTGCCCAGCGGCGCGCAGGATGGGGCCTATGTCGCCAACGGCCTCAACCAATATACCAGCGTCGACGGCTCCGCGTTCAGCTATGATGGCAATGGCAATCTGACATCGGATGGAAGCACGGTCTACGCCTACGACGTTGAGAACCGGCTTGTGTCGATGACGCCCCCGGGCGGCGGCGCGGTGGCGCTGAAATACGATCCCTATGGCCGCCTATACGAGGTGACGGGGGCGGCGGCGACGCGGTTCGTCTATGACGGCGATGCGATGATCCAGGAGCTGGACGGGGCGAACGCCCTCCTGCGCCGCTATGTACACGGAAACGGGGTGGACGAACCGTTGGTCTGGTATGAGGGCGCGGGTCTGGCGGACGCCGATCGCAAACACTTCGCGCGAGACCGGCAAGGCTCGATCGTCGCCGTGGCCGAATCCGCAACCACCGCACCGGACATCAACGCTTATACGCCCTTTGGCGTTCCAGACACGTCCAATATGGGCCGCTTCTCCTATACCGGCCAGATGGTCGTGCCGGAGATCGACCTGCTTTACTACAAAGCGCGGATCTATTCCCCGCAACTCGGCCGCTTCCTGCAGACCGACCCCATCGGGTATGAGGACCAGCAGAACCTATACGCCTATGTCGCGAACGATCCGATGAATGCGACGGATCCGGATGGGCGGCAAATGGTCGAAACGAATGAAGGTGTAATTCGGGCAGTAGTTATTCCACAAAAGACACGAGATAAGCTGGCTCGACGTCACTTTTCAGGATCAACCACTACTGGAAATAACTTCACTTCTGCTCTCAGCAACGACCGAAACATTGAGCTTTTAGTTTCAGCGGTAATGGAAGACGCTCGGCAGGCCGGTACAGTTTTCACAGAGACTATGGCGGATGGAACGCAAAGGACGATCCACGAAGGTGCCCGCGTTGGACCGATAGCACAAATGTTTACGTCCGTAGGCGAAAATGGAGAAGATTTTGCGAGAGTTGTGACGCAAGATGCAGGCACATTAAGCGATCCGACGATGCTAGCTCAAGTCGCCCAAGAAATGGCCGATCCGGCTATGGTTGCATCGATAGCTGGTATACAGGCAGCGCAAGTAGCTAGTGGAGGTGAGCCCTTCAAGGTTGAAGTAGACGCGGTCATTACGGCTCATCCTATTGCTGATGAAGATAGGCAAAATCAATGACAAATATTGATATTTCGGTGCATTTTTTGGATGAAGAAGAACAAAGAGAAGCTACCCAAAATCCAAAAGTACGCAAGCTTCTCAAGGCCAATGCTAAGCGAACGACTTTTGTAGAAAATTTCTTTGTGAATTCTATAGCGCTCGTAAATTTGTCTTTAAAAGATGAGAGTTATCAGTTCGAATTGCATCTAACTGAGTGGTTGAAAATTTACACTATCGGCCTGAGAATAGTAAAGATAAATCGACCATTTGACCTTAAATTGCACATGCTAGTATCAGGAGAAAACTTCGAAATCTCTTATCGGCATGGCCTCGTTACATTTACTGTTTATGATAAAGATGGAAGCAGTTTGGCGCTAAGGTTAAGCCCTGATCAAAGCTATTATTTGCATGAACAACTTAGAAACTACCTATTTGAAATGGTAGAAGTTTGCAACGTTATGAACGCTTCACTTGAGGATAGAGCTGACTATTATATTTAACGATTTTTGGAGGGCTAGATAAAAGGGATTAGCGCCCCTGGGGTCTGATACCTTGTCTTCACATCGTTTTAGAGGGGCGTATCCCCTTTTTGGATGGGTCGCCCATGGTTAATTGGGATTAAGGGGGGGGGCTAAAATTATCCAATAGAATCAATGCCTGCGATTTTGTGTGGTGAGCGTTCTTTTAGGCTGCCAAAAGAAAACCACTGCCGCGCAACCGACCGCCAGGCTGCTCGCGACGCCCGCAGCCGGTGACCCGCCCCCCTATAGCGCAGCCACTTTTTGAGTAACTTTTCGCGGCTCGATTTGGAAGGACGATTTTGTTTCTGGCGCGGGCGGTCGGTATCCTACAGTATATATCTCAAAACTTCAGTGGTTTAGGTTTTTTGGGCCACGCTCCGAAGGCAGAGTTTGCCTGAAAGGTGAAGTGGGCGTAGTCCTGTAGATTTAGACTATACTTACAACTGTATCTTGTTGGATCAAAACCACGACCAACGCTACGAATCTCTTTCCGAACAACTCGACTACAGCTCACCCAGCGAAGTCCAAGCAAAAACCGCACTTCTTCACATTCGAATTCTACGGTCGTCCAAAGCGGCTATGATTTTCGTTGTTCGTTCTCTTAAACACACTACGTGTTTATAGTAGGGGTCGTCGCGGGCGGGCCAGATAGAGCACTGTAATTAAAGAATAAATTTTAGAGTCGAAATTGATTTGAGCGTTGCTGGCAACGTAAATCCGAGAAAAACGATTCGCACAACGATGATAGTCCTTCTCAAGAAAAATTCTAAAACATTGATTTAATTCACAAAATGGTGGGCGGTACTGGGATCGAACAAGTGACCCCTACGATGTCAAGGCATAGGGAAAAGGCAAAGCCTTTAAATATAAAGACTTTTAAGGGCAGATAACGTCGCCGATCGTCGGTTATCGGAGCTTAACGTGGTCCAGCGGAGCCTTCCCACGTTGCCAGACCGTTGCCAGTTGTTCTGCAGGTTAATCAAACACGAAATCAGCCAATGGCCGCGTGATGGCGTGATGCCATGGCGGGGACCAGGTGCATGCGTCTTCGCCTTCGCGGCCGCGGAGGATGGGCGCAATTTCGATATCACGTTCGTCGATATGACGCGGGCTTTTCCGGATCGGTTGCCCAGTAGTTGGATTTATCTTTCCCGTATCGAGAGGGGCGCCTCTCAGTTTCCGTGCGCAAACATTCGCCAAATAGTCGGTATCGCTCGGTGTGCGTGTCGCGAATTCAACGTCCCAGAGCCGCACGGTGTCGTCGTCGCTCCAAGAGAGGATGCGAGTCTCGTCCTTCGAGAACGCCGCGCCCCGGACGTCGCCGTCATGATGGAATTGTGTCGTTTGTTTCAGTGCCTGAGATGAAGACGCCAAAGCGGCAAACGCCTCCGGCGCCGGCGAACCAAAGTTCGTGCTGCGGGCCGCTATTGCGGAAAGACGAGTGCTTCGAATGAAATTGTTGTCTGCAAATGGGACATCCGCCATACGCGCTAGCACGAGTGATTCAGATCGGCTTAGATCTTTTTGCCCTTTGATGACGAAGAATGCGCCCGCCAGCGTAATTGCAATCGCCGCCATCGTGACGACGCCGACCCATCTTTGCAGCGACCTTCGGCGACGCTGTTGCCTTTGTTCGTGTTCAATTGCCGCGTCTTCGGCGGCGCGGCAGGCTTTCAAATAAGCCTCAGGATCGCCCTTAAGGGCGCGTTTCATGTCGGGGCGCTCTAGCAAGGCTTCTGCGAGCGCCAAACGTTCGCCGCGATGCACCAACATGTCTCGTGCGCGCGCTTCGTCGCGCTTGTCGCCCCGCCACTGGAGGGAGGCGCGTTGCACGTCTTGCAAGCGTTGCAGCGTGCCGCGCTCTTCGCCAATCCAGGCGGCAAGGCCCCGCCAGTGGCGCAAGACAGCTTCGTGGGAGACCTCGACGATTCGTTCACCGTCTTTGCGTGACGAGACCAATAGGCGTTCGTCGATAAAGTTATCGATCAGCGCGTGGCTTGAGTCGGGAAGATCGACTAGTTTAGCGACACGTCGTTTCGGGCTGGCGTCCACATCGTCCAATTGGACCAACCAAGGGATGAAAGCCGAACGGACGAGTGCGTCCAGCTCTAAGCGCGAATTCGGCAAGGCGGGATCTTGCTCGCATTTCTGGAAAGCCGCTTCCACCGCGGAATTGATCGCACCGGCGGCGCCGCCAAGACCCTGTGTGTATTCGCTCAGCTCTAAGAGATTGTCGTCGGCATACTCCGCGACCAGACGTTCCATCGTAAAGGCGAGCAATGGGAGCGCATCGGCATCGTTCAAATCCTTGATGAGGCGCTCGGTAAGTGCCGGCTCGACAACGATCGGCGGCGTTGTGATCTGTCCCGGTCCTTCTATGACCTCCTTGAAATTGGCCGGCGGCATGGCCGGCAAGCTGAACAGGTCGAGCTGGTTTGCGATTGCGGGGATATCCTGGAGCTCGCCTAGAGAGTCGGAACGGATAGTCGCGATCAGGAGTAGGTCTGGTTTCACCGCCAGGCATCGAATGAGCAAGTCGATCGCGGCAGTGCCACTCGTGTTGTCAGCCGAAAACAACTCTTCCGCTTGGTCGATCGGAAGCACGAGCGTGGGCGGTGTTATGGCATGCTGATCGCCCGCCGCCTTCGCAAGGCTTTGCAAATTCGCCACAACAGGCGATTGAAGCGCATCAAGGTGCGCCTTTAGGTTTTGATCGTCTGCGGGCGCTTCTCTCAGGCCGAGTGCGGGCAGTAATCCGGTATCGCCAGCATATGCATCTCGCTCTGGTCGGATCGTCGGAAGCACCAGAAAGCCTTCCGTGTCGCGTTCCAGCCGCGATAGTAATACAGCCTTCAAGAAAGACGACTTACCGGCGCCCGAGGCCGCTGCGATCGTCAGAATGCGCCTCGGCGCGCCATCGCGGATTTGCCGCAGCGTGTCGAGGCCAAGCGTGATCTGCGCATCGCGGCCAAAGAAGACGGCGGCGTCCTTCTCCGTGAGCGCTTGAAGTCCGCGATAAGGCGAACGGTCTGGTTCGTCCGGAGGCGGCCAGGAGAAGTGCTCTGGACTGATCCGCGCGCGGTGAAGGCCGAGACGAAGCTTGTCGTAGGCTTCGTTCTTGTCCCGGCTGAGATCGACGAATTGAACGTCTGTAATGAAGCGCGGGATGGGTTCCGTGATTGGCCGGACGACCACCGGAAAGATCGGTTTTCCAGCGGATTCCGCGTGATTGAACTCTCTCAGGCATTCTGGCGATGTCAGCCAGTCGTCGGATAGGCAGACGATGATCGCCTCACATGTCTCTCCAACCTTGTTGAGCATGTCGCGCCAACGGTCGCCACTCGCAAACTCGCTGATATCGATGAATATTTGGGACGGGCCCCATCCTTCTGAGACCAACCAATCGCGAACAGCGACGGCCTCGTCGTTGTTCTTGCTTGAATGACTAATGAAGATGACGCCCACGATGGTCCCCGCTGTCCCATTTCATTTGGAACACTAGGACCAAGACTGGAGATTTTCAAAGGCGGTGTCAGTTCAACTCAAACAGGCCCGTCGTCCTTAACGTCTGATCTCATCCAATTCTCAAAAAAGTCGTTCTCTAATGAACACAAACAGCGATTTTCGCCGTTTGTTCTGATTCGTACACTACGTGCTTATCGTAGGGGGCGGGGCACCTTTGAAAGGGCCCAATACATTGAAAAATATGATAAAAATTCACTTTCTGCGAGGTAGTTATTTGACCGTGTGGCAACGTAAAATCACCCAATCCGTTGCCAGTTTGCCGTCATCAACAAGAGGCCCGGCGGCTCGAAAGTTTGTAAGCAATTGATTTTAAAAGATAAATGGTGGGCGGTACTGGGATCGAACCAGTGACCCCTACGATGTCAACGTAGTGCTCTACCGCTGAGCTAACCGCCCGCTAACTGCGAATCTGGCACAACACTTTAGTGCCGCGTACCGTCCCCGCTGCATTGGGTAGGCGGTCTATATGCGGAGTCGCAGGGCTGTTCAAGGGCTTTTGAGAAGCAAAAAAATCGACCATGATAGGGCCATGAGTGATTTGCCCCTGACCCGCCATGCCTACCGCCTTGAAAGGCCCGCGGACTGGCATGCGCCCGTTGTCGCCGCAACGCCGCATTCGGGGCGCTTCTACCCGTCGCATTTCCTGCGCCGTTCGGTGCTGGACGAACGCACCATCCGCTCCTCCGAAGATGCCTTTGTCGACCTTTTAGCCGCAAATGCGCCGGGTCTTGGTGTGCCGCTTCTGTCTGCCGAATACCCGCGTGCTTTTCTCGACCTCAACCGTGGTGCCGATGAGCTGGACCCGGCGGTGATCGAGGGCCTGCGCTCAAGTCCGATCAATCCGCGTATCAGTTCCGGTCTGGGCGTGGTGCCGCGCGTGGTTTCGGGCGGTCGGGCCATCTATCGCGGCAAGATCAGCCGCGCCGAGGCTGAGGCGCGCATCGAGAAGATCTGGCGCCCCTACCACGCTTGCCTCAAAGGGCTGATGGATGAGGCGCATCGCCGCTTTGGCCGCGCAGTGCTGCTGGATCTGCACTCTATGCCGCATGATGCGCTGGCGGCTTTGGGTCACGGTTCCGGACCGACGCGGCCTGATGTGGTGCTCGGGGATCGTTTCGGCAGTTCTGCGTCGGAGGAGATTGTCGAGCTGCTGGAGCGGGGCTTTCGCGATGCTGGCCTGAAGGTGGGTCGCAACACGCCCTTTGCCGGGGCTCATATCGTGCAGCGTTACGGCAAGCCGCTGCATGGCCATCACGCCGTTCAGATCGAGATCGACCGGGGCCTCTACATGAATGAGGATCTGGTGCGCCCGAATGGCAATTTCCACAACATCAAGGCGGTGCTGAGCGAGGTGCTGTCAGAGGTAGTTGCTGGGCTGTCGGGGCAGATACCACTGGCGGCAGAGTGAGCTGAAGATAGGATTTGACGCCTCGCGCGGAATCAAGGCCGTCAGGCCGCCGCGCATCGCCGGGCCGCCCCCGGGCACGGCGATT
>JBCCXW010000163.1:0-7294 GCA_039191105.1 Pseudomonadota bacterium | reverse complement strand
GTCGATTGGCTATGCCCGCGCCAGACTCGATGCGGCGAGTATAAGCGAACTGCTGCATGCGGCGGACACCGCAATGATGCGCTGTAAGGCCAATCATCAGGATATCGCGAAGTTCGATGCGCAGCATGACAATATTTCCCTATCCAATTCGGCGATGACAGAAGCCTTCCGCAAAGCGCTCGACAATAAGCAGATCAAACCCGCTTTGCAGCCGATTGTTGATGCCAAGAGCCATCAAGTGATCGGCTACGAACTCTTGGCCCGTTGGCCGAATAGCGGCTTAAGCCGCGAGCCGACGCCGGCGGAATTCATTCCAATCGCCGAGAAACTCGGTTTGCTCAACCAGTTGCTCTGGCAAACGCTTATGGTCGCTTTGCGCAGGATTGATGATCCCGACGTCTTTCTCGCCATCAATGTCTCGCCATCGCAATTGTCATCAAGCCATTTTTTGGATGAACTCGAAACCTGCGTGCTGAGCCAGGGCGTTGCGATGAACCGGATTGAAATCGAGGTGACCGAGCATGTCGCGTTTCGCAACCTTGAGGAAAATGTCCGCGTTCTTGAAGAGGCGCGCCGCCGCGGCTGCCGCATCGCCTTAGATGATTTTGGCTCCGGGTACTCATCCCTATCGCTGCTTGAAGAATTGCCGCTCGACAAAGTCAAGCTGGACAAAAGCCTGCTCGGAACACCGAACAAACGCGGCGTCTTACAAGCGACGGTTCATCTGACCGCTGAACTCGGGTTCATCTGTTGTGTTGAAGGCATCGAAGATTCAGAGTCTGCCGACTATGTGGTCGCTTTGGGCTGCGATGAGATGCAAGGGTTCCTGTTTGGCGCTCCCGAAATTATCGCTGAAAACGTCTTCCAATTGAGAGCGGTGTCTTAGACCGCTTGCTTGACGGAAGACGATCCCGTTATTGTTTGCGCTGATGGAGGCGCAAAGTGTTGGAGGCCATTCGCGAATTTGGACAAGACGGCGCGGTATTGCTCATTGGCATCGCCCTTGGCGCGGCTTGGGTTGCGACGATTGCGGCATCGAACATTTCTTACGATCAACTCGACACCGCTGATGCCGACAGACATGTGCGCGAATTATTGAAAGCCACCTCCGACCCAATCGCCGTCATTCTGTTGCTATCTGGTGCACTTGCCATTCTCGGCGGCGCCTTGGTCGCTGGCCTGACAGCCTTGCTCAGCGCCTTTGGTTTTTTCACCAATCGGTGGACATTGGCGGAACCGGATCGCGCAGATGAGTCCGATCGTGCCGCCGCGCCGAAAAAGACCCAACGTGCTTTTGCGGTCAGTTTAACCCTGGTGTTCACAGCAGTGGCCGCGATCGCAGCCGCGATGTTGCTGTTTGGCGTTTAAGAACCAGACGAATTCTGAGGCAGAGGATCGACCTCCGGCACCTTTTGCCAGGGCGCAGAGAGCGTTTCCAAAACTTCTAAATCCGAACGTTGTTTCGAAAGCCGCGTCAGCGCTTTCACAAAGGAATTCCCAGCCGTGACGCCATCAGAGCTGAAGCGTTCCGACAATTCTGCGGCATTGGCATAGTGGCTTTGAGCCGATTGGAAATCCGACGTCGCCTCGGAACAGGCGCCAAGATTGTAAATCACGGCCGGCGCTTCAGGGTACTCTTCCGCCATCCCCGTCCACATCGCACAGGCGGCGAATGGATCTTTCGATGACAATTCAAGCGCTTGATTGAATCGCGGGTCGGCCCGCGCGACAGGGTCTAGCGCCTCGGTGATGAAATTGGCGCGGACCGTCGCATTGCGCGGCGCGATATCTCGGCGGATCGGCCCAAGGGTTTCAAACAGGGCGTCACGCACCAGGTCGGCCGGGGCATCCAACCCGGCAAAGCCAATCGAATGGTACCCCGACAAGCCATGCCGTCGTCGTTTTTTCTTTAACCGCTTATTGAATTCACCATCATAGACTCCGGTCTCAAAGCAGTCTTTGCGCCGCGACGACCCGCCATAGGATCCAGAGTACACGGTCTCTCCCGTTGCGGCATCGACCAAGCGGGGATGCGCACTGACTTTGACCCGCTCTTCGACACAGAGTTCTTCAACATCGACGCGCGTTTCGCAGTCGAAGAGTCCATCCCACTCGATACACTTGCTGGTTGTTCGGTGATATTCGTCCCAATCATAATGGTCGATATCAACATAGCCAGTATAAGTGCCGGCTGGTCCGTCCTCGGGCGCGCCATAGGTAAAATCGGCCAGCGTGAACCATGACTGACCGTCAAAAGCGGTGTTGAGGATCATATTTTCAAATTGCCGCGCATACCATCCGCCACCGGGACCATCGAAGCGATCCACTTGAACAATGCGCGTTTCGGCAGCGGCGAGACTTTCCGGCATCAAGCGCGCCTCATAGCTGATCCCCGGCGTGGTGCAGGCCGCAAGGCTGCTGACCGCGAGTGCACCGCTGATAATCGTCCTGGTCATCGGCTTATTCCTCAAAGCACGCAACCAAAGAGCACGATCTCGCCTGAATAGGCTCTGAATACATTAGGAAAATTAAACGGCAGAATCTTGCCGCTAGGTGAGGCTTGCGACAGGGTCACGAAGTTCGCAGATATGCGTTCGACTTCAAAAGGGATCCCAATATGTCCAATACGACCCCGCTTTTTGAGCCGCTCACGATTAGAGGGCTCACCCTGCCCAATCGCGTTGTCATGGCACCTATGACGCGTTCGTTCTCACCTGGCGGTGTGCCGGGCGAGAATGTTGTCGACTATTATGCGCGGCGCGGCAGTGCGGACGTTGGTCTGATCATCACCGAGGGCACGACTGTCGATCGCGGCGGTGCGTCGAATGACCCGCGGGTTCCGAACTTTCACACGGATGATGCGCTTGCCGGTTGGTCAAGCGTCGTCGACGCGGTGCATAAGACCCCTGGCAAAATCGCGCCGCAGCTCTGGCATGTTGGGATGATGCGCAAACCGGGCACAGGCCCCAATCCAGATGCTGTATCCGACAGTCCCTCGGGAAAAACCCATAAAGGCAAACAGGTTCAGCCAGAACCAAGTGAGAGCGACGTTGCCGATATGGTTATGGCCTATGCCAATGCCGCGGGTGAAGCGAAACGGCTTGGCTTTGACGCGGTCGAGATTCACGGTGCGCATGGCTATCTGATCGATGAGTTCTTCTGGAACGTTATGAACACGCGCGCCGACAAATATGGCGGCAGCTTGCCGGAGCGCGCGACATTTGCCGGTGAAATCATCAAAGAGTGTCGCAAACAAGTTGGTGATGACACACCGATCATCTTGCGCTTTTCGCAATGGAAACAACAGGAGTATAGCGCGCGCTTGGCGGAAACACCGCAAGAGCTGGAAGCGTTTCTGCAAGTTTTTGCCGATGCTGGCGTCGATGCCCTTCACGCCAGTCAGCGACGCTGGTGGGAACCGGAATTCCCAGAAGTGGACGGTCAGGACGGGCTCAATCTCGCGGGCTGGTGTAAGAAGCTTACGGGTCTGACATCCATTACGGTCGGGTCGGTCGGACTGTCGTCAGACTTTATCGGTGCGTTTGCGGGGGAAGGCTCTAAGACACGCGCGATCTCCGATGTGATCGAGCGCCTCGACAAAGGTGAATTCGATCTGGTCGCGGTCGGCCGGGCCTTGCTTCAGGACCCCTTCTGGGCCCAAAAGATTAAAGATGGTCGCACCGATGAACTTTCGGATTACGATGCGAAAGCCTTAGCGACGCTCTATTAGTTGCAGGCGCAATTAAACCAAACGCTTGTGTGGCGCGTAGACAGGGCAAACACGAAAGCCTCGTCCCTATGCGCCGATCCCAACTCTTCGCCCCGACCCTTGCGTTGGCCTCAAGTGCCGCTCTGACAACCGGATGCGTCACGGGTCCTGACGTTCAAGATTACGCCGATGCCCCGCGCCAATTGATTTTAGAAGACTATTTTCTTGGCGAGACCACCGCCTATGGCGTCTTCGAAGATCGGTTTGGCAAAGTCCGCCGCAGCTTTAAAGTCGACATTACCGGCACCGTTGAAGATGGCGTTCTGACTTTAGATGAGCGCTTCGTATACAATGACGGTGAGCGCGAAACGCGGGTTTGGACCATCGATATCTTAGGCGATGGCGACTATCGCGGCACAGCAGGAGACGTCCCCGGCTATGCGACGGGCAGCGTCTCAGGCAACGCTTTTAACTGGAAATACAAAGTCGATCTGAAGGTCGGGGATAGCACGTGGAATGTTGGCTTCGATGATTGGATGTATCTCTTAGAAGACGATGTCCTGCTCAACCGCGCTTATGTGACTCGCTTTGGCATCCGGATCGGTGAAGTGACCATCGCGTTTCAGAAATAAGTCGCTGGTATTTCCGAAAATTAAAAGTTGACGCCGGCGTCATTTTTTGAGACTTTGAACGCATGGTTCAGGTCATTAAAACGGTCTTCTATTTTGGCCCACTGATTTTCGGGTTGGGCTTTATCACACCCCTCACCGCTCAAATCATTGAGACGCTGGGGTGGGCACCGCCCTTCGGATTGAGCCCGCTCTCGGTTGGCCTGCTGCTCGGCGGCACATTGGGATTGATCGCCCAGATACGGGGGCGTTGGATATGAGTCCCACGAAAGATCTTTCACAATTGTCCGATGCCGAACTGATGCGGATGGAACGCGAAATCGCCGCCCGCCATTTGGACAAGTTTCCCTATTTTGCTGTGATATGGGCGTTCACAAACCTCGCCGTTTGGTTGGCGCTCTGGCCATTAGTGTTCATGGGCGTGATTCCGCTTTGGTTGGGATTTATCATCGCAAGCTGCAATATCACTTTGTCTTACTTGCCGAGCCATGAGGCACAGCACGATATCATTGCCAAACCGGGGACAACGCTGCGCTGGCTGAACCAATTGGTTGGCCATATCTCAACCATTCCGCTCGTGCTGCCCTATCGAGTCGCGAAGATCACCCATATGGAACATCATAAGCACGCCAATGACGCCGACTTAGATCCGGACTATTCGACCCATGCCGACGGTCCGCTTCAGGCGATTTGGAAGAGCCTTTATAACCGCCAGCCGCGGGCGAATGGCGGCTTCAATGCCTATGGCGACGTGCTGATGCGCAAAGGCCGCATGGATGTCGTGTTTGAGAGCGTGCTCTGGCAAATCGCTCACTTTGGAATTCTCTTTGCGCTGGCTTGGTCAGGCTATGCGATTGAAGCGGCGTTGCTTTGGTGGCTACCGCGCCATATCGCGCTGACCTATATCCAGTATTATCTCAGCTGGGCGCCGCACAATCCGGATATGCAAAAAGGGCGGTATCGCGACACGCGTAGCTTCCGGTCGATTATCGGCAATATCGGATCCCTGGGCATGCAGTACCATATTGTTCATCACTTGCATCCGCGGATCCCGCTCTATCGAACGCCGCGGGCCTATTGGGAAATGAAGCCAATCCTAGAAGCGCGCGGCTGTCACGTTGACGAGCTATGAGGCGCGGCTATGGGCAAGCGTTTCCGCAATGATTTTCCATACTTCGGCATTTGCGCCAAAGCCAAAATGAGTGCTGCGGACTTCGATGTTTCGCGCGTGCGGATTGTACACGTCCCGCGCGGCCTTCCAGCCAACCACGCCATCAGAGCGGCTATAAATCGCGGTCAGGGGCTGCGATAGACCCATCGCGTTTCGTTCATGCACGTCATGTTCGAACGCATCTAAGTCCAAACCCTCCTTCATGGCGTACAGCGCGCCAATGGCGGTATATTTCGGACCGCCAATCAAGGGCGACCCCATCGTGATCACCTCGCGGACAGATGCGCTGAACAAGCGCGCTGTTTCGCGGGCGATGACGCCGCCCAAGCTCCAGCCGATGAGCGTGACCGGTGCGGCGGCGTCACGTGCTAAGACGTCGACCTTTTCACCAAAAACTTGGGTGAGATGATCCACCTCACCGCCATTTATGCCGAGGCCCCAAGTCGATGCATCATAGCCCAGATATTTGAGGTAAAGCGATAGCGGTTGCATGGAAAACTCCGGCGCTGTGAAGCCCGGCAATAAAACGATTTTGCGACCATCGCCCCGTGGTGCAGCGGCGAGCCCAGGTGCTTTGAATGGGAACTTCAAGACCTCCAAAGGCGTGCCGAGCTCTCGTAGGTTTGAGAACAAACTTGGCTTTTCACAGTCGGTTGGCATGCTTTGCGCCATAATACGCCTCTTTTATCTTTGCTCTAGATACGTTCGGCGCATGGCAACAGATGTCCGCGCGTGCAGGTCGATTTACCAGGCGCCGATATTCTCCATGCTCATCCACGGCTCCGCAGGCGGCAGAGCTTGGCCTTGCTGTAAGAGTTCGACCGAGATGCCATCGGGCGATCGAACAAAGGCCATGCGGCCATCCCTAGGCGGTCGGTTGATGGTGACGCCGAGCGCCTGAAACCGCTCGCACGCTTCATAAATGTTGCTGACCCGATATGCGAGGTGCCCGAAATTACGGGCGCCGCCATAGTCTTCGGGATCCCAATTATAGGTCAGCTCGACCATCGGAATGTCCATCTGGGTCGGGAGTTTACCCTCTGGCACGCCGCCGCATCGTGCAACATCATCGGGGGAGGCAAGAAAGACCAGTGTGAAGCGGCCTTCGTCACTCTCATAACGCATCAATTCTTCCAAACCGAGGCCCTCACCATAGAATTTCAACGCTGCATCAATATCCGTGACGCGGACCATTGCATGTAAGAACTCAACGCTCATTTGTATTCCTCTTCCAGGCGGCGGATTTCGGACCGAAGTGAGGGCGGTCGATTGCGGTAATAAAAGAAGGTAACGCCCGCGAGAAGGAGTACATTGATTCCCATAATCATCACGATGGTGACGAAATCGCCGAGAATGTTGGCGAGATTCTGCCCGCGCACTGTCATCTGAATGGCATCTTGGCCCCAATTATTGAGGTCCAGTGTGAGGCCATAGAAGCCCGCTACGAGAATCGGCAGCAAGAGCAGCGCCAATAGTGCCACACTGCATTGATAGACGCCCAGACGAGGCCGTTCCGCCATGGAAAAGCTCCGGATAAACTCATCGCGTGGGATCCGTGCGTTGATTAGGCCTTTCTCAACATTGGAATCATAAACACGCCCGGCCAGCTCAGGTGTTTTGAACCAACGCCAGCTGAGGAGCCCAGCCCAAACCGCGATCGGCAAAAACATCAAATAATAGATATTGGTAAAGTTATCGACGACCATCACGTCCACTCCGCATGGTGGACAAGCCAATCCTTAGACCGCCGTGTGCACCTTCTCATAAGTCAGCATGGCACGTTTC
>JBCCXW010000162.1:0-7300 GCA_039191105.1 Pseudomonadota bacterium | reverse complement strand
GAGCGCATATTGGGGCGGGTCAGATACGTAGATCGTGAATCACGCCGCGCGCTCATGCCGTTTGTGACGTCCAGATCAACGCCATTCAGGGCTTGCGAGGCGTCCGATGCTAGGAACTGACAGGCTCCGGACACATCAAGCGGTGTTGGCAGGGACTTTTCTTTCTTAGCTTTGCCGGTGCCCCGGGTGAGCGACATGCGTCCGGTGAAATAGTCCGCCGTGGTGCCGGAATCATTGCCTTGGACTTTGTCCATCGCGGCGAAAACGGATCGAATACGATCGCTCTCAATCGGTCCGGGATAGACCGTGTTCACCCGGATCCCTTTTGGGCCAAGTTCCTGTGCCATCAACTCGGACAGCGCATTTAGCGCTGCCTTCGGCATGACATATGATATGCGGCCATAATACCGGGTGAGGGAGAATATGGTCGATATGTTTACCACCGATCCACCCGCTTTCATCATTGGAACGACCAGCCGCGTGACGTTCCAGGTCACACCGAGAATATTGCGCATGGCGTCGGCGGCAGTTTCGGTTTCGCCTTGAGCATTCATCTCGTCTTCGGTCAGGGGCACAGCATGCAAAGGCTGTTTGGGGCCTGCAGAACCGGCATTATTGATCAGCACGTCGATGGTTTTGACGGTCTTCTTAAGAACGTTCAGCGCGTCTCGAATGGAATCTGGATCGCCGCCATCCATGGTGATGGTCAGCACCTGGTTTGCGGCGGCGCCAGTGTCCGCAAGAACCGACTTGCGGGCATCTTCAATGCGCTTTTTGGTTCGGCCCGTCATAATCAAAGTGGCGCCTCCGCGGACAAAATCGCGCGCAATTTGGCTGCCAATATTCCCGGCTGCCCCTGTTAGTAATACGGTCTTTCCAGACAATAATCCCGTTGGCTTCTTTGCTTCAGCCATCGCCCCCTCCTTATTCTTATTCTTTCTGCGACGACGTGGTTGCCCAATATTCGAGTAACTCGTCACGCGATTTTAGCCCCATTGCCGGCAGGGCATGATTGACGACATAGGTCGCTCCAGAATGTGTATTGTCCCACATCGCTTGGTGGGCCGCCGGGAGCTCGTGCCACGGCACCACTGTCGGCTCGGTGACGTCCAAGAGCCCGGCGGAGACCATTCGATTCATCATCTCGACTTCATGCGCATTGCAAAGATGTGTGCCAAAAATTTGCGCCGTCGGCATGAATATTTTCCGCTGCCGGGTCCAGACTTGCGGCGCATAGAAGCTATAGCGCTTGTCCTGCATGCTTTCGCAATACAGCACGCGCCCGCCAAACGGTTTGACCAATGAGGTCGATACGCCAAGCGTATCAACATCGGCGCGTTCCATTATGATATCAGGAACCCCGCGCGGGTTCGAGGCAGAGCGCAAGAGACGACCGATCGCGGATCCGAACGGTTTGATGGTCAGAGTCTGGAAATGTCGAACGCCGCGCTTAAACGCGTCAATATCGACTTTTGCGTCGGGCAATTGCGGCAACGCCTTTGGCCAATGGAAATTTTCGCCGCCAATCCGTTTCAGGCGTTCGAGACTGACAATGCCTTCGACGGACTCTTCCAGGCCGAGCGATTGTAAGAACTCGCGCTGCCCGTCCGTTGTCGTGACAATCACGATCCGTGCCTTGAAGACGCGGGCCGCTTCGATCATTTCAAGCCCGATGGGATCGGACAGCGCTTGCGCGCCGGGACCATAATAGACCAGCACCGACTCGCCGCCTGAAATGCCTGTTCGGTGCAGCATTTCACTCGGCTTTTGAGAACCGGGTTTGCCCATAAAGGTGAAGTGATAGCCGGAGGAGGCACCATAGAAGGCGAGGGTGCCACCGTCTTCCAAAAGTTGAAAACTGCGCGGGAAAGCACGCTCGCCCGCATGGCTGACAACGTAATCGGCGAGACGCCCGCCATTCATGTTACGATACTTGGCAAGGATCGGCGCGCCCGCAGCTTCCCAGGCTTTCGCGGCGTCTGGATCTTCGGGGACAGTCGCGAAAGCGTCGGCGAAGTCTGGATCCTTGCGATTAATCGCGCCGACCGCGCCTTGCTTGCGAATGAAGTCGGCGCGCGCTTCGCTTGAGACCATGCCGGTGACGTGCAGCCCTGTCTGGATGCTACTTTTTAGCGCGTCGTGCCCGGTTCCGGTGGCAGCACCTTCGACGAAAAGGGTTTTACCGGGACGGATCTGAAGCGTTGTGAACAAACACCGGGTCACGGTCCCAAGATTGAGCGTATAAGCGCCCGCTTGTTCGAGCGTGAGATCGCCTGGCGGGCGGTGCAGTTGCGGGGCCTGAACCGTCAAAAATTGAGCATGACTGCCCGTCTTGGTCTCATAGCCCTGGATCGAAAAGCCAGCATACATCGGGTCATCGCCAACGCCGGGTGAGAGCAAGTCATTGGTGCCCGAATAAATGTTAACGAGGTCGCCAATCTTTAAGCGGCCCTCCGCTCGGGCTTCGCTGCCCAACCCGACAATCAAAGCCAGGCCGCCAGACCCAGTGGTCTGAACGTCTTTATCATGGGCATCAAACGGTGATACTGGAATGCCGGTGAGGGCCCAAATATCGTTAAAGTTCACCTCTGATGTCAGCAGATAGACCAAGGCCTCATTGGGCCCTGGCTTCGGGGTTTCAACGATCAGTTCTTTTTCATGACTGCCAGGTGGTCCGAAGCGCGGCGCACCCGTGTCCGGATCACGCGCAATCCCAAACGCCAATTGATAAGGCGGAATAGGGGTCACGCCTGGAAATAAGGGCGCGCCCATCGGCAAGAGGTCACCGCGCTTCATCAGCGCTTGCATGCGGTTTTCATGTTCCGCGTCGATCCAAATCCCGTCTCGGCGCACGGGCAAAGGCGGGCTTTGCTTATCCATGAATTGGCGGATACCGGTCTTACCGCCATCAGGATCGATGATCGCTTCGGCGAAATTCTGAGCTTCTTTATCGAGGCCTGCTGCCATGCCCTGCTGCCAGCCGGTCTCAATGGCGTCGAGCGCGCGTGCACCGGCTTTGTCGCGCCCCGCCCAGGACAATTGTTTCAATATACGCGTGACGAATGGATCCGATTTCGCAGCCTGCAAATTGAGCGTGGCGGGCGCCGACCAGGTTTCGATGGATTTTAGACGCGCCGCATGCGCCTGACCGAGCAAGCTTTCGGCTCCGTTGGCTTCATAATCCCGCACCCATGCGTGCGCCGCAGAAAGGACGTCTTCCGATGCATCTGTGAGCTGATCGATTGCGCCCATTTCACAAGCGGTCTCGGCATCAATCGCGCGGCCACCGAGGATCATTTCCAAAGCGAACCGCAACCCATCTTCGCCCTTGCGTTCCGTCAGTAAACGGGGGAGTCGCTGCGTGCCGCCATATCCTGGGAGCAGGCGTAGGTTGATTTCGGGCTGTCCGAACCGCGAATCTGGCTCAGCGATCCGCATATGGCAGGCAAGCGCGAATTCCATTCCGCCACCGAGCGCAACGCCTTGGATCGCGGCAATGCAGGGTTTGTTCATCGCCTCGATTTGGCGGAAGGCCAGTTGCGCATTGTTTGGCAAGGCGCGGGCTTCCTCGACAGAATTGACCTCTTCGAGCATTTGCCGAATGTCCGCCCCTGCAACAAAGGACGCCGTGCCTGCACCGGTGAAGACCACGGCTTTGACCGCGTCTTTTCGGGCCAAATGCTCGACCACAATGACCAATTCGTCGAGCGCGCGTTCGTTTAAGGCGTTGACCGGTGGATTGTTGACGATCACGGTGGCGACCTGCCCGCCTAGCGGCAACTGGTTGTATTGAATGGTGAAATAGCGATAGCGCTCAAACAGGGCCTGCGCTTCGGAGAGGCTTTGCTTCGCGGTCCAGGCTTGAACCGCGCGCTTTAACTCCTCCAAGCTTTCAGGATTTCGCAACGTCGTTGTATCGCCGACATCGCGGCCTTCAACGATCGCCCGGACCATGCGGCGCATATATTTGCCGCTGCGGGTCTCGGGAAAGGCGCTGACTTCGATGTAATCGCCTGGGGCTGCGACAGCGCCTTTCTCCGTCCGGACGAGGTCGGTCAACCGACGTCTATCTTCTTGAGTTAAGCGCTTGCCTGCGAGCGGCGTGACGAAGGCCAGGGGGGTCAGGCCTTTGTCAGGGTGCGGGGCGCCGATGACCAAGACATTGCCCACCGGAGAGTTGGGATTCATAGTCTTGTCCCGCAAAATCGCGCCTTCAATTTCTTCGGTGCCGATCCGGTGGCCAGATACATTGATGACATCATCAGACCGGCCGTGCAGCGAGTAAGATCCGTCTTCATGCCGGATGGCAAAATCGCCTTGGGTATAGGCCCATACGCCATTCCATCTTTTCCAATAGGTTGCGCTGTAGCGGTCTAGGTCGCCGCACCAGTCGTCGGCGCAATAGCAAACGCCATCGCGCTGGACGGCCGCGAAAGAGTCAGGCCCACCCCAAAGGGTTCGCGCCAAATAAGGGTAGGGCTGGCATATAACAATTTCGCCTTTCTCGCCATCATCGGCCCGCCGCCAAGGTGCGCCGTCGCCATTGGCGCGCGGCAATCGAATTGCGGACGCGTCGAGGCTCGCCTCCGGGTCCTCGACCCAAACATCTCCAACAATCCATGGTAGGGGATAGGTGTGCGCATCCGGGCGCAAAGGAAAATCTGCATTGGCGTAAAAGTGGGTCCAGGCGATGCCGCCATGCTCGGTTGCCCAGTAACTATTAATGTACCATGGCGTGACGTGCTCCATGGCGAAGGCTTGTACGGGGGTCGATGTTGGTTCGGCGCAAAAGGTCGCGACTTTGAGGCCCGACATGTCATAGCGTTTGACATCATCGAGATTGGCGGGGTCAGCCATAATCGACTTTAGAAATGTCACACCCGCTTTGAAAATGGTCACGCCATAGCGCTCAATGATCGACGCGAACCGCCCGGCGTGCGGAAAAACGGGGGAGCCTTCGGCAATTACGGTTGTGACACGGGTCAGCAGAGCACCTGCGATCAAATAGCTTTGACCGGTAATCCAACCCGGATCTGCCACCACAAACAGGACATCGCCCGGTCCAGCATCGAAGCTGACCGGCATGGTCGCTGCCACCCCGGCTGTGTAGCCGCCATGAACATGGACCACCCCTTTCGGTTTGCCGGTTGAGCCTGACGTATAAATAATAAAGTTCGGGAACTCCGCTTCGACCGGTTGAATCGGAGAGACTGCCCACACAGTGCGGACCAGATCGAGATCTGCAAGCGCCAGCAGGTCCGTTTCACTAGAGACAGAAAGGCCAAGCGTTTGGGCCGCCGCGATCAGCGTGTCTGTCGATTTCGCATTCTCTTCATGCGCCCAATGATCACGATCTTTATTCCACACCAATTCCGGTTGCGAGGTGTGGCGCTCGACGAGAACGGCTTCGACGCGCGGCGGTGACGCGACCAACGCGCTGGCAATGGCGATGCGTAAGTGCGCAGCTTCTTGCGCATTGGTCCCGCCGGTTTGCCCGATTTCGTCAAGCGCTCGGCCAACGCCGCGCATAATGTCCGATCGCTCGACGGTAACTTCGCCTGCCAACAGGTCTAAGACCCGCTGCACAATCAATTGCTTGCCATCTTCGGACAAACGTCCCGCGTCGCTCGCCAGTGTCGCTTGCACGATATCCAGCCCCTGGCTCAAAGGGACAAAATTGTCGAGCGCGGGATCGGTATAATTGTTCTTGAATGGCACTTGTTGCGCGTTTCGATAACTGCCATCTGCTGTCACGACGAGCCGAACGCCCGCATCGGAAATGCGGTCGGAGAGCGTTTTGTCGCTAAACCCGCCAAAGACAGGCGTGTAGATTATGCCGAGACGCTTGGCCGCTTCCGTCCAATAGAATTGTGACGGTATGTTAGGCATATTGAGCGCAATCCGGTCGCCCGGTTTGAGGCCAAAGCGTTGGAGGGTGAGACTGCATTTTGCGGTCTCCAGCAGCAATTCTTTTCGTGTCACCTGAAAGCTATCGACGGGTCCGCCAAGGCCATCATTGTCGGCCATATTCCAACGGTCGCCTTCGAAGATCAGCGCGACTTCGTCGCCATGGCGTTCGACCACATGCCGGTCGACTTCGTTGAAACCGGCATTCGTCAAACCGCCCTCAAACCAGCGAAAATATGGTGCTTTATCCTCGGAAAAGCCGGTCTCCCAAGGGGTGAAGTCTGCGGCGAGATTGAGCTCCACTGGCGCACCGGTTTTGCCGTCATAGCTTTGCCATGTCAGCTCGTCTGTCAGATACGCCCAAGCGCCGTTTTCGCCTCGATCCTTCAACCACCAACAAATCGATTTCTTGGCGATGTCGCCATGAAACGCACCCGGATCGTCTTGGACGGCGTGGCGCATCGCCGTCCAGGTCGCATGGTCTGTGATTGGGTTATGAGTAGGTAATTTTTTGGGCGAAGCGGTAGAAGTTTTCTCGAGCATTGACGTTCGCCTATTTGCTCGCGGACTGGCACTGAATGTAAGATTCAGGCCTCGGAGGCCTGCTCTTGCTCCCGGCCGCGCTGCCGCGGTTATCTATTCTTTACCTTTGAGCTAGACCGCGCTGACAAAACGGCGAAGAAAAAATTTGACCCATCGTGATTGCGCGTTTGCAATTGTTCGCGGAAGGCGAAAAACTGAACAGCCCGGGGACGTATCGCAGAAGGAGCGGCATCATGTTTCAGAGCCATGCAAAACGCGTCCTGGTGCTGGGTGGCACCGGCACAATTGGGCGCGCGATGGTGCGCGCTCTGATTGATCGCGGGCACCAGGTGGTCTGCATTGTCAGATTGAAATCGGAGAAAAATAAGGTCCGGTCGCTCGAGGATTTGCGCCGTCAACTTTCCGGAGCGGTCCTCCGTGTCGCCGACGTTTGTGATCCGCAATCAATGGCCGAAGACGGATTTTGCGGCGAGGCGTTCGATGCGGTTATGTCTTGCCTCGCTTCGCGTACTGGGACGCGCAAAGAGTCCCATCGCATTGATTATCAGGCCAATCTCAACGCGTTAAGGCTCGCCGAAAGTCGCAAGGTTCGGCAAATGGTGCTGCTCTCAGCCATCTGTGTCCAGAAACCCCGATTGGCTTTCCAACGGGCCAAGCTTGCGTTTGAAAAAGAGCTGATAGAGTCCGGCTTGCGCTATTCGATCGTTCGTCCGACCGCGTTTTTTAAGTCGCTATCGGGCCAGGTGGTGCGCGTGCGTCAGGGCAAGTCCTATATGATTTTCGGAGATGGTGCATTGACCGCGTGCAAACCGATCAGCGATAGCGATCTCGCGGATTATCTCGCGGATTG
>JBCCXW010000161.1:0-7343 GCA_039191105.1 Pseudomonadota bacterium | reverse complement strand
GTGGCACACGCCGCGGGGTTTTTCTTTGGGCCGACGAGGCGCGCCAATGCGGGTTGTTCACAGTTGGCGGCTTGACGCATCTTCCCCGCCCGTCTCTCTTCACCCGTAACAAGTCTCCTGGGGTGAGGATTCAAATGCAAATCTTATTGTATGCGGCATTGGCATTGGTGCCGATTATATTTGTGTTTTCGATGTGGCAAATGCGAACGCACCCCAAAGGGCTTTACATTCTGTTCTTTGCGGAAATGTGGGAGCGCTTCTCCTATTATGGCATGCGCGCGCTCCTCATTTTCTATCTGACGTGGCACTTTCTCTATGAAAGCGATTTTTCCCTGACACTCTATGGGGCCTATGTTGCGCTGGTCTATTTGGGGCCCTTGCTCGGCGGATGGCTTGCGGACAAATATATTGGCTTCCGAAAAGCCGTGACGTTCGGCGCTGTGCTCTTGGTCGCGGGACACGGGTTGATGGGGTTCCATGGCCCCCCAGCGAAGGAGACCCTCCAGACCGCAACGCAATCCTATGTGCTTGAGCGTCCTGATTATAGTGAAACACGCGATCAGCGCGTGATTCTCATCGGCGATGAAACATTCGAAGTGATCCGCTTCGAACAACCAGAAATCGGTTCTGATCAACGGACCTTGGCTTATACAAGCGCCAGCGGCGAAAACATCACTCTTTCAGGATCAGTGGTTCGCGAACGCAGTCCAGTCCATGAGATTATTCTGTTTGCAGCACTTGCACTGATCGTGGCCGGCGTCGGGTTCTTAAAGCCAAATATCTCGACCTGCGTCGGGGCGCTCTATGACCAGGGCGATCGGCGGCGGGATTCCGGGTTCACGCTTTACTATATGGGCATCAATCTCGGATCCTTCCTATCCGGGATTGCCTGCGCGTGGGCGGCAGCTGAGTTTGGGTGGTCGGCGGGTTTTGGGCTTGCTGCGATCGGAATGCTCGCCGGTTTGATTGTATTCATTTGGGGGCAGGGATGGCTGGAGGGGCGTGCGGATCCTCCTGCCAATGTCGATTTGAAAAGCCCGGTTTTTGCCGGCCTCAATCGCGAATGGCTGGTCTATCTTGCCGGGCTCGCATTTGCGGCGATCGCTTTTGTCTTGTTGCAATTCGCAGCTTTAACCTCCGCCGCGATGTACCCTGTGTTTGGGCTCGTGACTGCGGGGATCGTTTGGTACATGCTCAGCCGGCTCGATCCTGAAGCGCGCAATGCAATGATCGGCCTGCTTATCCTGTCGATTTCCTCGGTCTTATTTTGGACCCTGTTCGACCAAGGGCCAACTTCGCTTAACCTCTTCGCAGGGGCTCATGTGACCAATGAGATCGGCGGACAGGACTTCCCAGCCGCGGCGCTTCAATCCGCCAATCCCTATTTTATAATTGTATTCGCACCACTCGTTGCGGCCTTGTGGACGTTCTTGGGAAATCGTGGCTGGGAGCCAAATTCCTATATCAAATTTGGCTTTGCGATGATCCAAATCGGCGCCGGCTTTTTCATATTGAATGTCGGCATTCAAACCGCGACGCCCGACGCGGCAGGGAGCTTGCGGATCTCAGTCGTCTTCATCTTGCTCATGTATCTATTGCATACGACCGGTGAGATTTTCTTGTCGCCGGTGGGACTGTCCGCGGTCACCAAGATGTCGGCGCCGCAAATCGTTGGCTTCATGATGGGATACTGGTTCCTGGCAAGCTCATTCGCCAATGTCATCGCCGCACAAGTGGCCAAAGCAACGCAGGTTCCTGAAGGCGCCGCAACAGCGGACAGTCTGGCGGCCTACAATGCGGTGTATTTGCAATTGGGCGGCGCTGCCGTCGGTCTAGGCGTGCTCTTGCTCGCCCTGAGTCCGATCCTTCGGAATCTCACAAAACATGTTGAGGGCGCGCGAGAGCGAAGCGGGGTCGACGCGGCGGGGCACCTCGACAAAACGACAGCGACAACGCCTTAATTGTCAGGTTAACCCGCACCACCAACCGTCAAACCACCGACTTTTAAGGTGGGTTGTCCAACCCCGACAGGGACCGTTTGACCGGCTTTGCCGCAGGTGCCGACGCCATCGTCCATGGCGAAATCATTGCCGATCATTTCGACCTGACTAAGGGCCGTGGGGCCGTGACCGATCAGAGTTGCGTTCTTCACTGGCGCAACGATTTTACCGTTTTCGACCAGATAGGCTTCCGTGCACTGGAAGACGAAATTCCCAGACGTGATGTCAACTTGTCCGCCCCCAAAATCGACCGCCCAAATGCCTTTCTTGATCGAAGACACAATTTCTTCGGGATCGTCCTGCCCACCCATCATCACAGTATTGGTCATGCGCGGCATGATGGTGGCGTCATAGGCCTCGCGGCGACCATTACCTGTCGGCGCAACGCCCATGAGCCGAGCGTTTTGTCGATCCTGCATATAACCTTTGAGGATCCCATCCTCGATCAGGACGGTGCGATTTGTCGGCGTGCCTTCATCATCAATTGAGAGTGATCCGCGACGGGCATCGATCGTGCCATCATCGATCACGGTCACCCCTCTTGCAGCCACTTGCTCGCCGACACGCCCGGAATAAACGCTGGCACCTTTGCGATTGAAGTCGCCTTCAAGGCCGTGTCCGACCGCTTCGTGGAGCAAAACCGCAGGCCAACCTGGGCCGAGGACAACTTCCATTTCGCCTGCGGGCGCCGGGATCGAGTCAAGATTAACCTCGGCTTTGCGCAGCGCACGTTCGGCGAGACCTTGCCAGCGTGATGGCTCGATCCATTCATCATAAGCGGCGCGTCCACCGGCGCCTGATGACGCTGATTCGCGGCGGCCGTTTTGCTCGAGGGTCACGGAAATAAACAGGCGCACCAAAGGGCGGACATCTTGGAACGTCTCGCCCGCAGGCCGCAAAATATCGATTTCGTCATGGCTGCCGGTTAGGGACACAGAAACCTGGACGACCCGCGGGTCTTTGGCTCTGATCCAGGCGTCAATCTCGGCCAAGAGACCCGTTTTCACCGTAAAATCTGGCGCATCTGTGGGGTCTATCGGCGCATATAGTCGTCGATTTGTCGGCGTTGGACCCGAATCTAACTGGCCTGAATAGTTACGCTTGGCTTGCTTGGCCGTGTCGGCGGCGCGCCCGATTGCATCGAGGGTCAGTTCGCCCGCATGTGCATTACCACTCGCTTCGCCTGCGACAATGCGCAGGCCAAAGCCTTGGCTATTATCGTAAGTGGCAGACTTCAGCCGCCCGTCATCGAAGGTGAAGCCTTCGGACCGGGAGCGTTGAATATAAATGTCGCCATCATCGGCGCCGCTCGCAGCATCGGCGAGCAGCGCGACGGCCTGTTGCGGATCAAACGGAAGATCTGTGTACGTCATCTGCGCTATGTGACGTCACCCACCCGCTAGATCAAGCACTTAGCGTTTTCCCGTGCCTTACGACCCAGCGTCTTCGACCGTAAACCGAGCCAATTGACGTTCGGCCAGATCCCAATCTGGCTTCAGTTCCAGCGATTTTTTGAAGTCAAAATAGGCCCCTTCCACGTCGCCAGAATTCTCCCGCGCAATGGCGCGATTGTAATATGCGGCAAATAGATCGAGTGAATTCAACTCGATCGCACGGCTTAGCGGATCGATCGCAGACTGGAAATTGCGCTGATAGATCAGCGCAGCGCCTTGATTCAAGTAAGCCGCCCCGAGCTCTGGCTGAAGCCGTGTCGCTTCCGCATAATCTTCGAGGGCCGAATCATAACGCCCCGCACGCATTCTGAGTACGCCGCGATTCACAAGTGTCGCCGCCCGGTTCGAACGTGTCATTGTCTGCTCCCGCAAGGCACGGGTGCAGATTTGTTCTGTTTCACGGAAATTGCTGCTTTTGTTCTTGGTCTTTGTGTAGCACTCGCCACCTAATCCATTGCCGATGACAAAGACCTGCGCCGATGCGGTTTCCGCAATCAGCGCGGTCGCTGCAGCTGCGAGCATAAGTTTGAGTTTCATAGCGTGCCTCCTGTTTTAAAGATCTCATACACTATTTTCAGGGATTTAGCGACGGAGTGCGACATTTTATGAGAGCTGGTTGTATTGGGTAGACCTCACGGTTTGACATATATAATGCAGCGAGAGGGAATAGATGGAGTCACCTTTGCGGTACGTCTTTACTTGGATATCAACGCTACTGATCACCGGATCAGCATTCGCGCAGGAATTGATTGGACAGCCGACGCCCGGCGCTCTCGGGTTTCAACCCGCCGCCACGCGAATCATGGAGCGTGTAAACGACTTCCACAATTATCTACTTGTTATTATTATAACGATCTCGGTGTTTGTTCTCGGACTGCTGGTCTGGGTGTGCATACGTTACAATAAGCGCGCCAATCCCGTACCGCGCAAATTTAGTCACAATACGACAATTGAAATTGTTTGGACGGCTGTGCCAGTCCTGATCCTCGTTGCGATCGCGGGACCATCCTTCTCGAATCTGTTCTATCAGGAAAACGAACCAGACCTCGAAGTCATTGCGCAAAGCGGTGATCTCGATGATCCCAACATTTTTGTTGATGCGGCGAAAGAAGGTTGGATCACGGTCAAAGCGGAGGGCATGGGAAACTGGGCCTGGACCTATTACTATATGGACGAGCTCGATGCCGATGGGTTTCCCATCCAATTCGTGTCGAACGCCATCCATTATGGTCTGCCCACTGATCCGCCGGCAACGCCAGAAAAGCCGCTTTATTTGGCGACAGACTATCCCATGGTGATCCCGGCCAACCGCTACATCCGTTATCAGACCACGTCGGACCGCGTGATCCACTCTTGGACGGTTCCGGCCTTTGGCGTCAAAACAGACGCCGTTCCGGGCCGTTTGAATGAGGGCTGGTTTCTGGTCGAAGATCCCGGCGTTTATTACGGTCAATGTTCTGAGCTGTGCGGAAAAAATCACGCCTTCATGCCGATCGAGGTCCGAGTCGTGCCGCAGCAACAGTATGACCGTTGGTTGGATGTGATGAAATCTGGTGACATCGACGCTGCCACCGAACTTGTTCAAATTATTGATCCGATGGGCGCTGACACACGTCTCGCATCGGTCGAGTAGGAGAGGGAATTAGATCATGCCTATGGATCAAGTCGCCACTCACGGCCACGACGCCCACGATCACAAACCCGGTTTTTTCGTACGTTGGTTCTATTCGACGAACCATAAGGACATTGGAACGCTTTACCTGGTCTTCGCGCTGATTGCAGGGATCGTCGGGTATTCGCTGTCGGGCCTCATTCGAATGGAGCTTGCAGCGCCAGGGATCGGTCCGCTCACAGGTCTCATGGAAGTGCTATATGGGACGACCGGCCAGCAAGCGATCGAGCAAGCTAAGAGTTTCTACAATGTCGTGATCACCTATCACGGTCTGATCATGATCTTCTTCATGGTCATGCCGGCTTTGATTGGTGGGTTCGGGAACTGGTTTGTTCCACTGATGATTGGCGCGCCAGATATGGCGTTTCCACGGATGAACAATATTTCGTTCTGGCTGACGGTGGTTGCTTTCATCTTGGCGATGATTTCATTCCTCGTGCCTGGGGGTAATGGCGTTAACGGGTTTGGCGGCGGATGGGTGCTCTATCCACCCTTGTCGAGCACAGCGGGCCATTCAGGCCCGTCCATGGACCTCCTTATCTTGTCGCTGCACACCGCAGGGATCGCCTCGATCTTGGGGGCAATCAACTTCATCGTGACCATTCTCAATATGCGGGCCCCTGGCATGACGCTGCACAAGATGCCGCTTTTTGCTTGGTCGATGCTGGTTACAGCCGTTCTCCTTCTGCTGGCCCTACCAGTGCTGGCAGGCGCCCTGACCATGTTGCTGACAGACCGGAATTTTGGATCACAGTTCTTCGACCCATCCGGCGGCGGCGACCCGATCATGTTCCAGCATTTGTTCTGGTTCTTCGGTCACCCTGAAGTCTACATTATGATCCTGCCCGCCTTCGGCATCATCTCGCACATTGTCTCGACATTCTCTAAGAAGCCCATCTTTGGCTATCTCGGCATGGCCTATGCGATGGTCTCCATCGGTGCAATCGGCTTTATCGTCTGGGCCCACCACATGTACACAGTCGGCATGCCGTCTGACATGAAAGCCTATTTCGTTGCGGCCACGATGGTGATTGCGGTCCCGACTGGGATCAAGATCTTCTCATGGATCGCGACCATGTGGGGTGGATCGATCGATTTCTCTGTGCCGATGGTTTGGGCGATCGGGTTCATCTTCTTGTTCACCGTCGGAGGTGTGACTGGGGTCGTCCTTGCGAATGCCGGGATCGACCATGCGCTGCACGACACCTACTACGTGGTCGCGCACTTCCACTATGTGCTGTCGCTCGGCGCCGTGTTCGGCCTGTTTGCAGGCTGGTACTATTGGTACGAGAAGATGTTCGGCGTGAAGTACAACAAGATGCTCGCCTATGCGCATTTCTGGGTCATGTTTGTGGCGTCAAACCTGATCTTCTTCCCACAGCACTTCCTTGGCCTCAACGGCATGCCACGTCGCTACGTTGACTATCCTGAAGCGTTCTCGCTTTGGAACAGTGTTTCGACCATTGGCTACGGCATCTCCTTGATCGCAACAACGATCTTCTTCGTGGTTCTGATCGAATCCATGGTGCGTCGTCGTAAAGCCGATGCCAATCCATGGGGCGAGGGGGCCACAACGCTCGAATGGACCCTGCCGAGCCCGCCGCCGTTCCACCAGTTTAATGAACTCCCAGAGGTAAAAGCTGAAGCAGGCCACTAAACCGGCCCGCCCACAATCCATCGGACGGCTCTTTGCGCCTTATCTGCGTAAAGGGCCGTTTCCTTAAAAGCTCGAAAGACCGATACAATGTCCGCCGACATGATTGCCAATCCCGCTCAGCCAAGGCTCGCCACCGCGCGAGACTATCTCGAATTGCTGAAACCTCGGATTATGGTCTTGGTGGTGTTTACAGCTCTTGCCGGGCTGATCGCGGCGAGCAGCATCTCAGGCATTGCCGTCAATCCAGTCTTGGCAGCGGTCGCGATCCTTGCCGTAGCGTTAGGGGCAGGTTCGGCCGGAGCGATCAATATGTGGTATGATGCCGATATAGACGCGGTCATGTCGCGCACAGCGACCCGTCCGATTCCGGCCGGGGCCGTGCCGCGCGACGAAGCCCTAACATTGGGCCTGATCATGTCTGCCGTTTCTATTCTGCTGATGTGGATCGCCTCGAACATGCTGGCGGCGGGCCTCTTAGCGCTGTCCATCGTTTACTATGGTTGGTTTTATACCATGGTGTTGAAACGGCGAACGGCGCAAAACATCGTCATCGGCGGCGC
>JBCCXW010000160.1:0-7357 GCA_039191105.1 Pseudomonadota bacterium | reverse complement strand
TGCCCCGCGCGGCGGCCAATTTGGCTCATATAAGCTCACGCACGCGCCGCGATCGGCGATTTCCAAAGCGCAAGCTAGACCGATGATTCCGGCCCCGATGACGGCAATTGATGGAATATCAGAAGAGGACCCGCGCATGCCCCACGTCTAAAACGAAGTGCGCGGTCCCGCTAGCGCCTTCGCACATACCAGACCCGCTTAAACGGCGGCGCGCTCACGCTCCCAAAACCCAAGAAAGGCCGCGGCCCATTCTTGTTTTTGAAAAATCACCGCTTTGCGCAGCGTGCCGCGCGTGTCAGCGATAGTCTTGATCATCAAATCTGGGGCGTCCCGTTCGTGCGCCCCTTGCCCATCATGGGCCTCATACCAACGGGCGAGATGCTCAATCGCTTGAGCGAAAGCGGTTTCGTCAACGGTATTCACCGGACCTAAATCGAGCATGATTTCTGTCATATGTCCCCACACTTTGAAGCGTCTGCGTTTCTGCAGATTAACAAAACGTTACCAACTGACGCTGTCTTGTCTAGCACAGCCACAGGGTATTTATGCAATCTTCGCACCAACAACATGCAATTGCCTAAAAATCACCCAGTTGCGAACGCTTCGCACTTATGACACATAACGTGCATGATCAAACGCACTCCTTTATTTGCTGGCCTCAGTCTGCTCATTGGAACAGTCGTGGCATGCTCGAACCCCACGGACCCTGATTCCTCAGAAGCGGCGAGTCCTGAGCAACGTGTTCTGACCATTTACAGCTCGCGCCACTATGATTCCGACAAGACATTGTATGAATTGTTTGAGAACGAAACGGGCGTTGATATCCAAGTTCGCGAGTCCGGGGCAAGCCAACTCTTAGAGACATTGCGCTCAGAAGGCGATCAGAGCCCGGCAGATCTCGTCATCGCGGCGGATGCGGGCAGCCTCTGGCGATTCAAAGATGCCGGGTTGACGCAGCCCTTGCAGAGCGAGGCTCTAGCGGCAGCGATTCCTGCGACCTTCCGTGAGAGCAGTGGTCATTGGTTTGGCCTTGCCCGTCGGCTGCGGGGCGTTGCTTACGATCCATCGCGCTGGGCGGCAGAAGACTTTGCCCAATGGGGCGCGCTGGCCAGCGAAGACAAAGCTGGCGAGATTTGCGTGCGCGCGTCTTCGAACATTTATAATCTGTCGCTTATGGCAGAGGTGATTGAGCGTCTCGGCGCTGACGCTGCGCAGTCTTGGGCAACGGCCATTGTCGGGAATATGGCGCGCAGCCCACAAGGCGGTGACACAGATCAGATCCGTGCGATTGCCGCGGGCGAATGTTCGATCGCAATCGTCAATCATTATTATTGGATCCGGCTCGCAACCAGTGCCTCAGCGAACGACCAAAACGTCGCCGCCTCGACCGCTTTTACCGTTCCAGAGTTCACCGAGGGGTCTGGATCGCATGTCAACATTACCGGCGTCGCGGTCACCACCGCCGCCGATGATTTGGCGCTAGCGGAGGAGTTTATCACCTTCCTTCTCAGCGAGCAGGGGCAAAGCTATTTGACAACCGAAACCAAAGAGCTGCCGCTATTGGAAACATCGCCCGCACCGGCCGGGGTTGAGCAAGTTCCAGCATTTGTCGCCTCTGATACCCCGCTTGACGTGTTTGGCGAAAACCAAGCCGAAGCTCAAAGGTTATTTGATCTCGCAGGCTGGAATTAATCGCGATCCGCAGCGCGTGCGCGGGGCCATAAGCTGGCGGTTGCCGTCAGCGATGGCGTTGCCCGCGTTGCCCGCGCTGTTCGTGATTTTTATGGTGACCCTGCCGGTCGGCACGGCCCTGTTTGCCGGTCTGACGGTCGGTGGCGGCTCGACTTGGGACCATATCCTCGCAAATCGGCTGCTGCCTTACACCGCGACGACGCTTTTTGTCTTGGGGTTGTCAGCGGTCTTAATGCTGGCCTTCGCCGTGCCCGCCGCTTGGTTGGTCAGCCGATATGAGTTCCCCGGCCGTCGCTTTTTCAGTTGGGCGCTGATCCTTCCACTGGCAATGCCAGGCTATGTTATGGCGTATGCCTGGGCGGATCTGGCCGCGTCTCCAGGCCCGTTACAGAGCGCGCTTCGCGATGCCACGGGGTGGTCGGCCCGCGATTACTGGTTTCCGAATATGAGCAGCGCCCCCGGGTTGGCCTTTGTGCTTGCCTCGACGCTTTTCCCATATGTCTACATTACGGCGCGCACCGCCTTCTCAATGCAGACCTCAACCACACTCGACGCCGCAAAGAGCCTTGGCGCGAACGCCTGGGAGCGGTTTTGGCGGGTCGGCCTGCCGGTTGCGATCCCCGCCATTTGCGGGGGGCTGTGCTTGGCGCTTATGGAAGCTGCGGCGGATTATGGCGCCGCCGATTTTCTCGGCGTCCAAACTCTCGGCGTTGGGATTATCCGATCCTGGAACTCATTCGGCGAACCGAATACCGCCGCTCGGCTCGCGCTCGCTTTGATCATGATCGCAGGCGCATTCTTTTTCGCCGCACAATATTTACAAGGACGCGGTGGAACGCAGCATACCGGATCAAAATGGCAGACGCCAAAGCGCGGGCGACTGTCAGCCCAGCATAGTGCGATCGCGACAGTGCTTTGCACGCTATTGCTTCTTGTCTGCTTTTTCGTACCCGTCAGCCGCTTGATTTGGTTGTCTTTGGAAACCCGCGCTAGCACCGCTGATCTATATCCATTGCTTCGCGCAACGCTCATTTTGAGTAGCCTTGGGACCGGCTTTGCCTTGATCGCCGCTTTTGTGTTCACACTCGCCGCCAAGAATGATGGAGGGTTGCGGTTTGGCACCCGATTGGCTGCGGCCGCCGGATATGCCGCTCCAGGCGCGGTGCTGGGGCTCGGCGCGGTGTACATTTTGCGCGAGACCGGCCAAGCGCTCTCGGCTTCGATTGCGATTTTGTTGCTGCTCTGGATCTATGTCAGCCGGTTCACTTCAGCCGGCGTTGAACCGCTAAACGCCACTCTGGATCGCCTGCCCAGGAACTTAGACAATGCCGCCCGCAGCTTGGGCAGCGGCCGTTTGACTCGGATTTGGCGCATTGATCTGCCGCTCTTGGCCCCGGGTACATTTGCTGCTGCGCTGATTTTGTTTGTTGAGATCCTAAAAGAACTGCCCGCCACTTTGATGCTGCGACCAACTGGTTGGGACACGCTTGCGGTGCGCGCGCATGCCTACGCCTCTGATGAGCGATTTGCCCAAGCGATGCTGCCATCGCTGCTAATCGTCCTGGCTGGACTTGCGCCGGTGCTGTTATTGTCTTGGCGTCTGTCTCATTCGGAGCGGCAACCCTAAATGTCCGAGCCACAATCGTTAATCGCAGAGGGCGTGAGCCGCAGATTTCGCGCGCAGGTCGCCGTCAATCAGGCGAGCTTGGAACTGATCCCAGGCAAAATCACAGCGCTGGTTGGACCCTCTGGGTCTGGAAAATCAACGCTGCTGCGATTGTTTGCTGGCCTGGAGCGCCCGGACACGGGCCGGATCCTATCCGGCGATCGGGTGCTGTCAGATGCGCGGACCGCGCTGCCGGTCGAAAAGCGCAAAATCGGGCTGGTCTTTCAAGACTTCGCCCTGTTTCCGCATCTCAGCGCGGTGCAGAATGTGATGTTCGGCATTCGCGGTCTCAGCAAGCCCGAACAGCACGCCGCAGCCGAGGCTTGGCTGGACCGAGTGGGCTTGCACCACAAATGTGACGCCTATCCCCACCAACTCTCTGGCGGCGAACAACAGCGCACGGCAATCGCCCGAGCACTGGCCCCGCGCCCGGTCGCAATTTTACTAGATGAGCCTTTTTCGGGGCTCGACCCGTCTATGCGCGACCAAGTGCGGGAGGTTGCGATCGCGGCGATCAAAACCGCGAATATACCGGCGCTTCTGGTCACGCATGATGCCAGTGAGGCGCTGGTGCATTCGGATGAAATTGCGGTGATAGATGCAGGTGAAATTCTCCAAACCGGAGCGCCGGAAAGCGTGTATCGCACGCCCGCAAGCCTTGCGGTCGCAAAAGCCCTCGGCCCCGTCCATTCCGTCACCGCCGCAGCTCTGCCGGATACGTGGCAACGCCAATTGCAAACCGCCTCAGGGACGCTCTGGTATCGCCCGGAAGCCGTGCAGCTCGGTGACGGCGCCGAGTTCCCGATCCTCCGAACGCGCTTGGCCGGGCCGATTACCGAGTATGAGCTCGCTTTGAGCGACACCGAACGCCTGTTCGCCGCTTGCCAGCCTGGCACCGTCTTACGGAATGCCGAGACGCTTGGTGTGAGGATCGATCCGGACCTTTTTTATGATTTCGGCGACGGATCGACCTAACATATTCGTTAGATAGCATAGCCTGCCCTCGCCAAGACACATTCATTTGCTTAGCGTATTGTAAGAAAAGGAATGCGATGCTGATGAAACTGATCGCAAAACTCGTTTTAGCGGTGTCGCTTTGGTGCGCGGCAGCGGCTCCGGTTTTGGCGCAAAGCTTGATCCGGGATGCCGAAATCGAGCAGACTCTGCGCGATTGGACCGATCCCATTCTCGACGTCGCCGGGCTGGTTCCGAACGATGTCGGGCTGTACATTATCAATGATCCGAGCATCAATGCGTTCGTCGCTGGCGGTCAGCGCATACATTTGCACACCGGTTTGATCATGGCCGCCGATAATGCCGCGCAGGTCAAAGGCGTGATCGCGCATGAAACCTGCCACATTGCCTGTGGTCATACGGTCACTCGGACGCGTGCGGCGAGCGTCGCCTCTCGGCCGGCATTGATGTCGATCGGTCTCGGCGTCCTGGCCATCGCCGCGGGCGCGCCAGATGCGGGTGCGGCCTTGATTGCAAGCTCGCAGCAATTCGCCGCGCTGAACTTCTTCGTTCACACCCGTGCGGAAGAAGCGATGGCGGACACCAAAGCCGTGCAATACCTGGTCGAATTGGAACAGTCGCCCATGGGCATTGTCGAGTTTTTCGAAAAGTTCCGCTACCAGGAAGTGCTCTCTGAAGCCCGCCGTTTCCCCTATTTTCGCTCACACCCGCTATCGTCCAACCGTGTGCGGACCACCCGCGCCTTGGCCGAGGAATCGGGCCTGGCCGATAAGCCAGAAGATCCCGAAGTGGTGCACCAATTCGATATGATGAAAGCCAAGCTGGTCGGTTTCTTAGAACCGCCAGCGCGAACCTTCCGCGATTACCCGCCGACCGACACGTCGAAACCGGCGCGCTATGCGCGTTCAATCTCCGCGATGAAGTCGGCAGATCTTGGCACGGCGCTGCGAGAAATCGATTCCTTGATCGAAGAAGAACCGGAGAACCCCTACTTCCACGAACTCAAAGGCCAAATCTTGTTCGAGACGGGCAAACCCATCGAATCGATTGATCCGCTCTTAGAAGCCAATCGGCTGCTGCCGAACAATGCGCTGCTGCAAATCTCTCTGGCGCGGTCATTGTTGCAGCGCGCCGAGCCCGGCGACACGGACCTGGCCGAAATCGCTTTGCGCGATGCCCTCATCCAAGAGCCCAACAATGCGTTCGCATGGACCCAACTGGCGATCGTGTTTGAGCAGCAGGAAAACACGCCCATGGCGCAAGTTGCGACAGCAGAAGCCGCCTACAATATTGGCAATTATCCGCGCGCCCATCATTTCGCGCAGCGCGCCCTGAGGCAGCTCGAACCGAACACGCAGTCTTTTCAACAAGCCAATGACATACGCAACGCCACCGACCCCGCTCTCCCCGAAAACGAGGCATTTTGGCGGCGCCGGTAATCGTCAAGCTCACACATTTGTTAGCGATTTCAGCTTGTTTTTCACCGCTAAGAAAGCAATTGAGGACATAAGGGACATTAAACCTTGTTAGGATTCAAAATATGACACGTACGATTAGTCTAGGTCTAGCAGCCACGGCGCTCGCGTTGACCTCAGCCTGCGCGCAAGAACCGGTTGACGCTTCCAATACAGAAGCGATCGAACAAATCGTCGAAAACTATATTTTAGAGAATCCAGAGGTGATTGAGGCGGCGCTGATCGCCTTAAGCGAGAAGCGAGACGCCGAAGAGCGCGCCATGACTCTGGCCGCCATCGAAGACAATCAAGGCACATTGATCAGCGCCACCGATCCGTTTATCGGCGCGGAAGATGCCCCTGTCAGTGTGATCGTTTTCTCAGCTTACTCTTGCGGCTTTTGTAAGCGCGCCACGCCCTTTGTGACCGACCTTCCGGAGGCCTATGACCAGAAGGTCCGAGTGGTCTTTAAAGAAACACCGGTTGCGGCGCCGAATCTCGAAAAAGCGGCGCTGGCAGCCATTGCGGCGCACCGTCAAGGCAAATATCTTGAAATGCATCGCGCGCTGATGGAGCTTGATAATAGCTCAGGTTATGAGCCTGAGATCATCGATGCCGCCGCAGAAGAAGCCGGTCTCGATGTCTTGAAAATGCGGGCCGATATGAAATCGATCGAGGTGCAGAAAACGCTCGCGGACTCAAAGAGCTTGGCGCGAACCCTCGGAATAACGGGCACACCGAACTTTGTGATCGGAACGGAGCATGTGATCGGCTATCGGCCCGAACTGATTACAGAAGTCATCGAGGCGGCCCTGGCCGAGTCCTAGATCAAACCGGCAAGCGGTGACGACGGATCAGCATAACGCTTGCGCCCCATTCGTCCGGCCAAATAGGCCTGGCGTCCCGCGATGACAGCGTGCTTCATCGCTTGCGCCATGAGGATCGGATCCTTCGCTTCGGCAATTGCCGTATTCATCAAAACCCCATCGCAGCCAAGCTCCATCGCTTGCGCCGCGTCTGAGGCCGTGCCGACACCTGCATCGACAATCACTGGCACCCGCGATTGCTCGACGATCAAGCGAATATTGAGCGGATTTTGAATGCCAAGACCCGAGCCGATTAAGCTGCCCAGCGGCATGATGGCTGCGCAACCGACATCCTCCAATTTCCGTGCGTAGACCGGATCATCCGAGCAATAGACCATAACTTCAAAACCGTCTGAAATCAGGTCTTTTGCGGCCTTCAAGGTCTCTTCCATATCGGGGTAAAGCGTCTTTTGATCCGCGAGCACTTCAAGTTTTACAAGGCTCCATCCGCCCGCTTCGCGCGCCAAGCGGAGAGTCCGTACGGCCTCATCTGCGGTGAAACATCCAGCGGTGTTCGGCAAATAGGTGAACTCATCCGGCGAAACATGATCCTGCAAGCGGTCTTCGTTCGGGTTGGACAGGTTGACCCGCCGCAACGCGACTGTGACCATTTCAGCCCCCGCAGCGCGTGCGGCGTCGGCATTTTGCGCATAGGTCGCATACTTCCCAGTGCCGATGATCAAGCGCGATTGAAAGGTCCGCCC
>JBCCXW010000159.1:0-7571 GCA_039191105.1 Pseudomonadota bacterium | reverse complement strand
AAGTGGTGGAACGCGCCGAACCGTTCCCGCCGCCCCCAGCGGGCGTCTCGCGCACATTTACGGTCGAAATCGAAGGCAGCTAGCCAGGTCCCGCGCGGCCAACGCTAATCCCAATGGTCAGGCCACGCCCACCGCTGGTACCTCCCGCCGGACTCGAACCGGCACTCTGTTGCCAGAAACGGATTTTGAATCCGTCGCGTCTACCAATTCCGCCAGGGAGGCTTGCTGATCGGCAGGTGGCTTAACTGCCGCAGTCATATCGATCCGTCAATCTCCCCTTTGCGGCGCTGCGAAACATCGCTAGGGAAGCGGCAATGACAGAGACTTTGACGCCGCAACGCACCTTCTTGCAATCCCTGGAAGCCATGGCCGATGAAGCGCCCGAAGTCGGATTTAGTCTGCACTACATTCTCGATCGATTAGACGAACGTGCCTTTGGCGCAGCTTTATTTTTGTTGGCCCTCCCCTGCGCCATCCCCTTCCTGTATTTGGTGCCGCAAATCGTCTCTCTGCCAATGATGGCGCTGACCCTGCAAATGCTGGCTGGGCGCAATGAACCATGGCTGCCAGAGAAATTCGGGGCGCGCAAAATTGACAAAGCTGGATTGACGCGAATGTCGGGCTTCGGACGCAAATGGTTTGGGTGGCTGGAGCGGATCTCGAAACCGAGCTTAACATGGCTGACCGGAAAAAAGAGCGAGCGATTGATTGCGCTTTTTTTGACCGCGTTCTGCGCCTCGATATTGGTGCCTTTGCCGAGCACCAACACGATCCCCGGAATTGGGGTGGCGATTGTCGCTTTTGGCTTGATGTCGCGCGACGGTCGATTGGTCATTCTTGGGCTTATCATTGGCAGTCTTTGGGTGACCCTGCTCATTTCTGCCGCAGCGTTCGGGTTTGATGCGGCAACCGACTTGATTAGATCCTTGCTTGGGCGAAGCTGACATTAGGGTTGCCGCGTTATTTCGCCCCCGTGCGTGGTTGCCGCATGGACTCTTCGCGCTCGGTCACAGATTTTAAGAATATGTTGGATCAGTTCGACGCTTTTTTGAAAACATGGCGCTGGCCCGCAATTGCGATGGCCATCTCAGCATTTATGCTGGCAGCGGCTCATGCTTTTGAGACATTTGCTTTGCTCCTGCCCTGCCCTTTATGTTTGCGCCAACGCGAAGTCTATTGGGCAATTGTCGCGATGACGGCGACAGCACTTGTGCTCTGGCAGATCCGGCAAAACCCGCGCTTTATCTTGGCCTTCAATATCATGCTGGGCTTGGTCTTCCTAACCGGCACCGTGGTGGCAGCCTATCATGCCGGTGTCGAGTATCGATTTTGGCCGGCGCCAAGCGGTTGCGGCGTGCTCGCAATTGATCTCGATGCCATCGACCTGTCGAACCTCAATCGCGCGCAGGGCGTGCCCTCTTGCACCGATGATCCGTGGAAAGGTCAGTATGGCCTCTCTATGGCGGGCTGGAATGCCGTGATTTCACTCGGGCTGGCTGCGATGAGCTTCCGTGCTGCGGGCATTAGCCTGCCCCGCACCAGCGCGCTAAGCCCCGCTGAGTAGAAAATACGCCACCGCCATCGATATCACGGCGCCGAGCGTCGGCCATAACCGCATGCGGCGATACCACATTGGCAGTTCCGGCGAGATGGTATCGTAGAAATAGTGCAACAGGATCCCGGCGCCCATCGCTGCGAAAATGACCGGCTCCATGCCAAATCGGAATCCCGCCATGACCAATCCCCACCCCAAAAGCGCACCGATCACGGACGGCCCGAGCTCCGCGAAACGCGGCCGTTCACGCTTGGCAATCTCGACGCCCCAGCGCACGCCGCCGATAAAGCTGAGGATCACCGCAGCATAGACCAATAGCCACGTCGCCGCGGTGACCATGAGCGCCAAATCATCGCGCCAAATGAACATACAACCCGCCGCAGAGACAAACGGCACCACCCCGGCGAACATCAAAGCCATGGGCACTTGTGGTGGTGAAGAACGGAACATAGCTCAAATTCCTCCAGCGCTATTCATGCCATATCAATTTTACTGCCCTATTAAGAAAATATGCCACGACGACTCATCGCCGTTCTGATTGCATTATATGCAATCGCCTTTGCCTTCGGCGCCATGGCGGCGATCCGGTGGCCGAGTCTAATGATGCTTGCCAGCATGGTGCTGGAGGATGATGCGCTGATTGGTTTGTCTGGGATCGATTGGCGCGCGCTCGGGATCATCTATGGCGCGCCATACTTTCTCGCGGCTTTATGCTTGTATGCCGCCGCACTGTCGCTCAGCAATAAGCAACGCGCTGCACGGCTTTGGTACGTGCTAGGCGTTATCGCTGGATTCCCGTGTGTATTCTTAGTCGATTTCGAACCGGGATGGTGGCGCGATCCGAGCACCGGCGAAGGAGCTGTCGCGGGCGCCGCTGCAGGCGCCGTCTTACTGGCGATCGCGGTTTGGGAACTGTGCCGAAAACCGTCGAAACCGAAACCGCCAGCGCAAGCCATGGAGAGTGGGCAGCAAGTCGTCTATGTCACGCAAGCCCCACCCGAGGCCGCCCCAAAACGACGCCCGCGCGGACCCGTACCAGCAGCGATTGCGCGCCAACGCGCCCACTTCGCAGCCGAGGGCCGAAAAATGCGACAACGCCAACGTCGCCACTAAGCTGACACAAAGCCGCCGCCAAAAGGTCAGCGGGATTTTTCTGTTTGTTTGCAAATCATTGTCAAATCCGTCACAAGAAAAATGACTCGGAGGTAAGTCTGATGCTTAGACGCGTGGCGGGAGTGGTTATGCTCGGCCTAGGGCTTTGGCTGGGATGGGGCGGATTGGAAGCAATCTTAGCCTTCACTAGTCGCGGCGGAGACCTTGCCAGTGCTTTGTTTGAACCGCCGACAGGGATCGTTCGGATGTTAAGCGCGACCTTTATGGCGCTGGGCGGATTGATCGTCGCGCTCAATGCCTCGCGCGGCGGCCTGGTGGCAACAATTGGCTCCGTTCTGTTTGCCATTCTCGGTGGATTAATGGCGGTGTCCGGCGCAGATGCCGGGCTGTGGTTAGATGAGGCGCTTTATGGATTGGGCGCGCTTGCCCTATCGGTTTTGATCCTGACATTACGTCGCGGGTAAGCCGTTTGGCGGATTGCATTTGCCAATAACGCGACTAGGTTGCAGCGACATTTCAATCGCGGGCTGAGGCAGGCAAAACTGACATGGCAGAAACCTATGACGTCGTTATTATTGGCGGTGGCCCTGGCGGCTACAATTGCGCAATTCGGGCGGGGCAATTGGGGCTAAAAACAGCCTGCATCGAGAAAAACGAGACGTTAGGCGGCACCTGTCTGAATGTTGGCTGCATCCCGTCAAAAGCGCTGCTCCACGCGACCGAGTATTACGCCGCGGCGCAAAACGATTTTGCTGATATGGGCATTAAAGTCGGAAAGTTGGACGTGGATCTGACGCAAATGATGGCGCAAAAGGCGGATGCGGTGGATGGGCTTACCAAGGGCGTCGCATTTCTTTTGAAGAAAAACAAAGTCGATCACTTTCACGGCAAGGGTCAAATCAAAGGCCCCGGCCAAGTCGAAGTGATCGCTCCGGATGGCAGCGCCCAAACCTTGACCGCGAAGAATATCGTCATTGCAACCGGATCCGAACCATCGACATTGCCTGGAATCGAGATCGACGAAGAACGGATCGTCTCCAACACAGGCGCGCTCAGCTTAACTGCGATCCCGAAGAAATTGGTGTTGATCGGAGCCGGTGTGATCGGTCTGGAAATGGGCTGTGTTTGGTCGCGATTGGGCGCCGATGTGACCGTACTTGAATATCTTGACCGCATCCTTCCGGGTACGGACAATGAAGTCGCAAAGGAGGCGCAGCGGACGTTCAAGAAGCAGGGCCTTGAGTTTAAGCTTGGCACCAAAGAGACCAGCGTCGAGAAACTAAAAACCAAGCTCAAATTGACAATGGAACCCGCTGCCGGCGGTGCGCCGGACACACTGGATGCAGATATCGTGATCGTTGCCGTTGGACGGCGGCCTTATACCGACGGCTTAGGGCTCGACACCGTAGGCGGGAAAACCGATAAGCGCGGCGTCATTGAGACCACCGATCATTTTAAAGTTGCGCCAGGTGTGTGGGCGATTGGCGACTGCATTGCCGGACCGATGCTGGCCCATAAAGCGGAAGACGATGGCGCCGCAGTTGCGGAACTGATCGCTGGCAAGGCCGGGCATGTTGACTATGATTTGGTCCCGGGCGTGGTTTATACCAATCCAGAAATCGCCTCGATCGGAAAGACCGAAGAGCAGCTGAAAGACGCTGGGATCAAATACAAAAAAGGCAAATTTCCCTTTATGGCGAACTCGCGCGCGCGCACCAATCACGAGACTTCAGGCTTTGTTAAAATTCTCGCCGAAGACGGCACCGACAAAATCCTTGGCGCTCACATGATTGGCGTCGGCGTTGGTGAACTGATCCATGAAATCGCGATCGCAATGGAATTCGGCGCCTCGTCCGAAGACGTCGCCCGAACCTGTCACGCCCACCCGACAATGTCCGAAGCCGTTCGCCAAGCGGCAATGGGCGTCGAAGGTTGGACGATGCAAATGTAGCCAACCCCAGGGGGCGCCTCTAGCAGTTCTGGGTTTTGTCCATCACACCGAGTTGGCTCACCAAACCGGTGGCATTGTCGACATTAAAATAGATATCGCCATAGTCATAGATCGTTGCATCACCTTCCGTTACGACGCAGTCCGGGACCCCGAAAGCCGCGCGAGCGGTGATTTGCTCGGAGCCTTTGGCAATACCTTCTTCGGTTCGGAAACGGCTGTCTTGAACGATAATCCAATAGACCTCGTCATGCGCCGCGACGGTCAGGCCGTCAAACACATATGTCGTGGCCGCGGTGCCGCGGATTGGGATGGTTCGCGTCGGCACGCCTTTAAGGGCGAGCAATTGGTCGAGCGCCATGCCAATTTCGACATCGCCAACACGCTCACCAGGGACAATTTGATTGTCATTCAACGTCAAAGGAGCGCTCGCACAGGCGCTCAGGAGGCTAAGCGCCAGACCAGCGCAAAAAGGTTTCACCACAGTCATCATTCCGATCAAACGCTACGAGCCACCCTCGCAGCCAGAGGCGACAAATCAGCGTAAATCCTTGAGTTTGTCGAGACTTTTATAAATGAACTCTCTGTCAAAAACAGTTTTTAAGTGACCGGCACGCTGACATCGCCCCAGACAATGAAGTGCGGATTGTCGTATCCACGGGCACGTTTGCCATACAATAACGGGGCGCCGTTGAGTTCTGTGACGCGCGCGCCGGCGGCTTCTGCAACAGCTTGCCCTGCCGCTGTGTCCCACTCCATCGTCCGACCATGGCGGGGATAGAGATCGGCTTCACCAGCGGCGATGAGGCAAAATTTCAACGATGAACCAGCGGAGATGATCTCCTGAATCGGTTGGGTGTCGAGAAAAGCACTGGTCTCGTCGCTGCGATGCGATTTCGACGCAATCGCGGTCAAGCCGCCGGTTGGGGCCTGCCGAATTCTCAGCGTCTTACGGGCGTCCTCAGCCGGGACAGGCGCCCCCGGCTTCACTTCGGCCTGCCAAGCGGAAAACCGGCTCTGCGCAACGAAGAGCCGGTTGAGCGCGGGCGCATAGACCACGCCCATGACCGGCACGCCATTCTCGATGACGCCAATATTCACGGTAAACTCGCCCCGCTTATTGATGAATTCTTTGGTGCCATCCAGCGGGTCCACCAAAGCAAAGCGGTTACCATGTTCAGGGATGTTTCCCGCCGCCACTGCTTCTTCCGCGATCACCGGCAAGTCCGGGTCCGCCGTTGCCAGCGCCGCCAAAATTAGGGCTTCGGCTTTTTCATCAGCCTCGGTGACCGGAGAGCTGTCATCTTTGCGCTCGACACTGAAGTCAGTGGCATAGACTTCCATGATCAGCGCACCCGCATCCAAGGCGATGCGGGCCAATATGTCCCCGGTTAAGCTCATGACACTTGTCTTTCTTGCATCGGACTGAAGATCGGATCAGCGGCCAGAATGCGATGGATCGTATTGAGCGTATCGAACGCCTCTTGGCTCGTCCCAATTGCAGGCTGTGCCGGGGCGCGCACGCGGCTTAAAAAAGCATGCAAGGCGACCATCGCACCATCGCTGTCCGGAAATTGATCGACCGTTTCGTGGCGGGCTTGCGAGCCATCTGTTTTTGCATAGATCAAAGCTTCTGGACCAAAATTGTAACGCTCCGTCATTAGACCTTCGAGCCACATGTATCCGCGCTCAAACCCGAGCTCTAACCGAAATGTCGGTCGCCATTGCGTGTTTGACATATGCACACTCGCAAGGCTCCCAGAATAGGTTCGAAGCGTGGCAAAGATGTTTTGCTCTGTGCCAGCTTGATCCGTGCGTTCGAGATCTGCAAATCCGAAAATGTCTTGAAACGGTCCTGCAAAGGTTTGCATCAAATCGATCATTTGGGCGCCAGGCTCGAATATGGTCCCGAGACCACCGGCCTCGGGTCCATCGAGACCACAAACACCGCGCAGCGTCAGCAGGTTGCCATACTCGCCGGTCTCGGCTTTCGAGCGCGCGACCAAGGCGGATTCATGGTGGCGGGCGGTTAAGGCAAACTGCAAAATCGCATCCGGTTTCGTTTGTTCTATCCGGCGGATTTCGATTAAGTCTTCAATCGTTTCGGGCACGGCATGCGTGCTATAGACCCGCGCGCCAAGGTCGAGCGCAATTGAAATCCACTCCGCCGCATCTGAGGGATGTCCAGCCAGAACTACTGCCTCAACGGCGCTGTGCTGCATCGCACTCTCAATCGCCATCCGACCATCTGCAATCGCCGTTTCGTCCAGCGCATATGCGGTCACCAGTCCGGTTTCCGAGAGGCGGTTCAGCGCCAAATGATGGTCGGGATCCAATTGCTCTGCGCCAATCACGGCGATTTTGATGTCTGACATCGGCGGCCCACCCTCAACTCCGCTAAGCGTTAGCGGTTTGCCCGGCACGCCACAAGCACGACGCACCAGTTGTCCGTGGTTTTCTTCAGATTGACATGCGCTACGGCGCCAATGCCCGCAGCAGTGCATTGGCCTGCATATGCGAAAACCCTTCCGGGAGTGGTGCGCGCATAATCATCACGCGCGACCAGAGCTGACCGGTCAGCAGGTCAACAGCATCGTCGAGATCAAAATCCCTGCGCACGACTTTTTTCGCCGCAATCTCTGCCAAGATGAGGCGCAACGGGGCCCGCACATTATCTTTCATCCACAAGCGCCAGGTCTCTCCGGCCGCTTTGTCATCACTCGCAGCGATCATCGCCGCCCGCAAAACGGCGTGACCAGATCCATGCCGCGTTGCTTCTTCTAGGGGGATCAAAAGCGCGGCAATCCGCTCGGCGGGATCTCTACCTCGAGTGGAGCCCTGCGGGACCAATTCCATCGCCGCTTCAATGCACATATTTCCGATCGCCGGCCACCAACGATAGATGGTCTGTTTCGAAGCTTTGGCTTTGCGTGAAACCTTGTCGACGCTGAATTT
>JBCCXW010000158.1:0-7574 GCA_039191105.1 Pseudomonadota bacterium | reverse complement strand
TGCAAAGGCGATGCTGGCTTGACCGGTGCCTGGCAAGGCGACGTCTGTCACCGTCCAGCCATCGGTCTCGCTGCGCTCAAGGCGCAGGACTTTGCCCGCCACATTCTCATTGATCGACAATAAAGCCGCCGATTTTGAGACGGCGACGCCGTTCACCGCTTGGCGCGGACCGGCCCGATAGACGCGTTCAAGCGGCGGCAGCGCTTTTGTCTGCAAAAACGACTTCAACTCAAACGCTAGAAGATCGCCGGCACGATAATCCTCGCCGCCAACCGTCCAATCCTCTTGCAGAGTCAAGAATTGCCAGCCTCGATAGCGCCCGCCGAGACTGGATTTTTTTGGGATTGGAAACGGCGTCGCTTCGCCATTCTCGATCAAAAAGTATGTTCGCGTATAGAATGTATCGGCCTCGACAACCGTCGAGACCATCTTCCCATCGTCAAGTTCAAACGTCCAAGGCGAGACCGCGACACCGCTTTTCTGCCCGGCAAAGACTTCGACCGCGTTCTCGAGGGTTTGACCACGTTTCCAAAGGCGGATTGAGCTCGGATATCCCGACTCTGTGAGTGTGTGCCCGTCGCCGCCCCAATCGGTGCCGACCAGCAATGTGTCATGATCAACCCATGCCACACGCTGTTTTGCTTCAGGGATTTCAAAGCCACCATCGACAAACGTCTTGGTGTCTAAGTCAAACTCCCGAACCGTAACGGCATCTTTTCCGCCATCAGACAGCGAGACCAAGCAAAGCGTTTTGTCACCGCCGAAAGGTTTGTAACAATTGGCGCCTTTAAACACCCAGTTCTTATCTTCGTCTCGGGCGAGGCGATCAAAATCGAGCACAGTTTCCCAGTTAGGCTCCTCGTTTCCATAATCCTTAAGCGTCGTGCGTCGCCAAAGGCCGCGGACATTGGTTTCATCTTGCCAAAAATTATAGACCAATCCGTCTCTGACACGGCCATATGGGATGCGATCGGTGGAGGTGACGAGATCCAAGACTTTGTCATAATTGTCTTGATAAACCGGATGATCTTGGATCGCGCTAAGTGTGCGTTCGTTTTGCGCACTCACCCAAGCCAGCGCCGCTTCGCCCTCGACCTCTTCCAGCCAAAGATAAGGATCCGTTTCGGACCGTTCGAGCGTTTGAAGTTCGGTTTCCAAATTGAGTTCAGCCTTTTCGTTTTGCGGCGAGGCGGTGTCTATTGTTGACGTTGCACACGCCGAAAGCACCACGCAGGCCGCTAACATTAACACCGCAATCCGCATCTGCGCGCTCCTTATCCTTGATCATCTCTACAGGAACACATCCCCTCAAAACGAAAATCGTCAACCGTGCCCTGGCGACCCGGAAGACGCGCCCGTTGATTGTCGCACAATCAACTCAAAGTCGAAGACTTCTTCGAGATGATCTGCATCATCCGAACTCATTAAACGTTCAGCCGCCCGGCGCCCCATTTCGGCGACCGGTTGCCGGATCGTTGTCAGGGCCGGCCAAACGGCGGAGGCGAGGCGGGTGTCATCAAAGCCCGCCACCGAAAGATCGGCTGGGATCTGCAAGCCAGCGGCCATGATCGCCGTCATCGCACCGACTGCCATATCATCATTTGCGGCAAATATCGCGCTCGGTCTCGGATTGGTGGCAATCAATCGCCGCGCTGCTTCAAGCCCGGAGCGGAGCGAATAGTCGCCTTCGGCAATCATGTCAGGCGTCACCGACAGGCCGGCCTCATCCATGGCATCGAGAAAGCCCTCAAGCCGGCCAGTCGACGCATTGTGCCCTGGCGGGCCGGCAATGAAGGCGATGCGGCGATGACCGAACCCATTCAAGTGGCGCACAATCTCTTTCGCCGCTTGCCGGTCATCCAGTCTCATCACCGGCGTATTCTCGGGCTGGCGCGCTGGCGACAGGCTCGCATAGTTCGTATCATTGTCCTTGAGCAGGGCAAGCACCTGCGGGTCGTCACAAAGCGGTGGGGTCAGGACCACGCCATCGGCGCGGGAGGTCATCAAAAAGCTCTGCAATCGGTCGAGAAAGTCGGGCGCGTTGCGGTCCACTGGCTCGGGCAATAGAAAATAACCATGCGCGCGGCAGGCTTGATAGATTCCGCTGTTCACCGCCGTAATGTATTCCGGCACTGGATTGTCGTGCAAATGAGCAATGAGAAAAGACCGGGCGCCGGCGAGGCTTCGCGCCGCCGGATTGGGTCGATAGCCCAAATCGCGCGCTGCTTTCATCACCAATTCCCGCTTCGCTGGACGAACGTTTGGTTCATTGTTTAAGACGCGAGAAACCGTTTTGGCCGATACACCCGCCTTCTCAGCGACGTCGTCGATTGTAATAGCGCGAGGGGGGCGGCTCAGGCCCATATGGACTCTCCAAATGTTACCCTTTTTTGACGCATTCCTTTGGGGAACGCAATCGGTCGGTGTGTAACTTATGATGACCCCGGGCCATCCGCCATCGCGCGCATCATGAAGATCGGAATAGAGCCGCGCTCCGTCATCACCCAATCCAGCGGTATGTCGTGTGGCTCAACGGGTACGGCGTCCACCTCTTGGCCCCAAAAGGCGAGGCCGCAGACAAATACGCGGCCCCGTTCCCGAAGCTTGGCCAGGGCACGATCATAATGCCCTTTGCCATAGCCAATCCGATTGCCGCTGCGATCAAATCCAAGCAAAGGCGTTAAGACCAGCGTTGGTGAGACTTCCGGCACCTCTGGATTGGGTTCCAATAAGCCGAATTGGCGCTGTTCAAGCATATCGCCGCGCCGATACGCACGATACACCATGCTGCCATCGTCTTGCACAGATGGCAGCGCGAGTTTTGCGTCTGCGGCCGCGAGTTTCGTCATCAAAGGCCGTGGATCAATCTCGCTTCCAATTGGCAAATACGCCGCCACAATGGGTCCATAACGATCGAGCAGCTTCATTGGAAATTTCTCGGCCAGCGTTTCGCCCGCGTCGGGATCCCGCGCAGCGAGTTCGTCGCGGCGGGTTTTCAACGCCGCGCGCAGAGCTGCCTTCGCATCGCTCACGCAGGCTCCGTTTCGTCAACCGGCAGATCGGCGAGCCCGACCAAAGCGCGCGCATAGGCCCGGGCTGAAAAGGGTTGCAAATCCTCAGCTTTCTCGCCAATCCCAACGAAGTGAATCGGCAAGGCGTGCGCCTCCGCAATGGCGACTAGGACACCGCCTTTCGCGGTCCCGTCGAGCTTGGTCATGACAATGCCAGAAACATCGGCGGTATGCCGAAAGGCCTCGACTTGGCTGAGCGCATTTTGGCCGACGGTCGCATCTAGCACCAAGATGACATCGTGCGGCGCATCGGGATCGAGTTTGCGGGTCACGCGGACAATTTTTGCCAGCTCGGCCATCAGTTCTGATTTGTTTTGCAAGCGCCCGGCCGTGTCGACCAATACGAGGTCCAAATCCTCAGATTTGGCTTTCTCGATGGCCTCATAAACAAGTCCGGCGGCGTCGGCCCCGGGTTGTTTGGCGAGGACGGGGATCCCCGCACGCGCGCCCCAGACGGTCAATTGTTCGATTGCCGCAGCCCGAAACGTGTCGCCGGCCACCAGCAGCGCTTTGGCGCCTTGTTCCTGCAGCTTAGAGGCGATCTTGCCAATCGTCGTGGTTTTACCGGATCCGTTCACGCCGACGAACAGCACCACGCGCGGGCGAGCGCCCTCCGAAAAATCGACGATTTGCTCGCGCGGCGACATAATGGCTTCGATTTCATCCGCCAGCGCGCGCTTGATCTCTGCATCGGTGACGTCCTTATCCATCCGCGACTTTGCAAGGTTCTGGACGATTTGAGCAGACACTCTGCCGCCCATATCAGAGGTTAAAAGAATGTCTTCCAAATCCTCCAGGGCGTCGTCATCAAGCTTGCGCTGTGTGAACAGGCTGGTGATCGAGCTCCCCATTTTGGACGAGGATTTGGCCAGCCCGGATGAGAGCTTCGAGAAAAAGCCCGGCTCCGCAATCTCAGCATAAGGATCCGGCTCACCGCGCGCGATTGCGGCTTGGCGCTCGGCCTCGCGGCGGGCCCGCTCCTCTGCGAGCTTCTGACGGAGCGCTTCATCGGCGCGTCTTTGTTCAAGAAGGGCGAGTTCCGCTTTGGCTTTTTCTTCTTGGGCGCGGCGCGCGGTTTCGGCTTGACGCGCGGCTTCCGCTTCGGCGGCTAAGCGCTCTGCTTCGGCCTCGGCGCGGGCGGCTTCGTCGGCAGCAGCGGCATCGGCTTCGGCGCGGCGCCGTGCTTGTTCGGCCGCCCGTTCAGCTTCAAGGCGCGCAGTTTCGCGCGCTGCAGCTTCCTCGGCCAAGCGCGCAGCTTCTGCTTCAGCCTCAGCGGCTTCGCGTTTCTGACGGTCTTCCCAGGCGCGATTGGCCTCGGCGACTTTGCGCTCAATCTCCGCTTGTTCAGCGGCTTTTCGTGCGGCGTCCTCCTCAGCGAGACGCGATGCTTCAACATCTGCAGCTTGCTTGGCTGCAAGTTCTTCTGCGGATCGCTCCGGCGCCTCCATAGCAGCACCCGCTTCGAGCGCTTCTTGTTTCTTTTTTTTCTTGCCGAACCAAAGGATCATACAGCAAAGGCTTTCAATTTTCGATTATTGTGTCCGATTATCCGGGCCCGGATCGCACGTCCAGCTTGGCCGACCTCACCATCGAAAGAGACTTGCGTAAAATCGGGTAAACGGCCCTGGTTGCCGCGTTCGATGAGAACCTCGGTTTCCCAGCCCAAGCGGGCATCAAGATGCTTAATCAAAGCCGCCTCTCCGACGGCGCGAAGGCGCGCGGCGCGTTGCTTAATGATCGCTTTCTCAAGCTGCGGCATGCGCGCGGCCGGGGTGCCCGGGCGCGGGCTGTAGGGAAACGCATGCACAAATGCAATCTCGCAGGCGTGAATTAAATCCAGAGCGTTTTCGAACGCCGCCTCGGTCTCGGTGGGGAAGCCAGCAATGATGTCCGCTCCGAGCGCGATGTTTGGACGTATGGCTCTCAGCCTCGCCGCCAATTCGATCGCTTGGTCTCGCGAATGTCGCCGCTTCATGCGCTTTAAAATCAGGTTGTCTCCATGTTGGAGGCTCAAATGCATAAATGGCGCGATCCGCTCATCGCCCATAACCTCAAAAAGGGCCTCATCCATTTCAATCGCATCGATTGAAGAAATTCTGAGTTGCCGGAGATCGGGCACCAATTTGAGGATGCGCTGGATCAAATTACCGAGTTGCGGGGTGCCCGGGAGGTCGTTGCCCCAAGAGGTCAGATCAACGCCGGTTAAGACAATCTCGTAATGTCCGGTCTCGACCAAGCGTTGCACCATGCGCACAACATCCCCAGCCGGAACCGATCGTGAATTGCCGCGACCATAGGGGATAATACAAAACGTACAGCGATGGTCACAGCCATTTTGGACTTGCACATAAGCCCGCACCCGACCCTCCATCCCGTCGATCAGATGCGCCGCGGTCTCTTTCACGGACATGATGTCATTAACGCGGACTTTCTCGACCCTCCCGAGCAAGTCTTTTGGGCGCCAGGTTTCAGCTTGCATTTTTTCGTGATTGCCAATGACCTGTGTGACTTCCGGCATGTCTGCGAACATCTCTGCGTCAATTTGGGCAGCGCAGCCGGTGACGATGACCGGCGCATCTGGATGCGCCTTTGCCGCCCGTCTTATGGTTTGGCGCGCAGAGCGCATCGCCTCTGCGGTCACGGCGCAGGTATTGACAATGATCGCGCCCTCAAGGCCTGCGCGCACCGCATGGCCGCGCATGACCTCGCTCTCATAGCTGTTTAATCGACAGCCAAGCGTGATGACCTGCAAGGGTCGCGAAGCGGGTTTGACATCCGTCATGATTGATACGCCCGCATATCGCTCTGGACACAGGTCTCGGCAAGGGGGCGCGTGCGTTACACGTCCATTGTTTGTTCAAGCTCAACCGGCCCGGTCATGATCACATGATCGGTGGCCTCATCCCAATGGATGAGCAAATCGCCACCGTCCAGGATAAGCTTCGCTTGGCGATCGGTTTTGCCAGCCCGGGCGGCGCAAACTAGGGCTGCGCAAGCACCTGTGCCGCAGGCTTTGGTTAAGCCAGCGCCGCGTTCCCAGACCCGCAAACGTATCGTCTTGCGATCCAAGATTTGCGCAAAGCCGACATTTGTCCCTTCTGGAAAGGTGGGGTGCCATTCGACCAGCGGTCCAATCGCCGGAATATCATAGGCGTCGACATCATCGACAAAGAACACCGCATGCGGGTTGCCCATGCTCACTACAGCGGGCTTGAAAAGATACGGATCATCCATAGGACCGATTTTGACATCGACGCCCCTGACATCCATTTTCTCAGACAGCGGAATATCCTCCCACCCCATCAGCGGGGATCCCATATCGACGCTGACCAGACCATTTTCCGCGCGCGCCCCTTTCAAAACATCGGCTTCGGTTTGAATGCGGACTTCATCTTTCCCGGATTCCTCGAGCAGCAAATGCGCAACGGCACGCGTGCCATTTCCGCAGGCTTTGACTTCGCCGCCATCAGCATTCCAAATCCGCAAAAAGGCATCTGCGCGCAAATCGGTCTCGATCGCCATGACCTGGTCGGCTTTCATCGTCGCGGCAATTTCCTTGATTTGCGTTTGCGACGGCGCAAAGGCGCTTTCGCGTGCATCAAACACGGCGAATGCATTGCCTGCTCCGTTCATTTTCCAAATGCGCATCAGGGCCTCAGAAAGTGCGTGAGCGGGAGACATAGTCACGATGCCCCAGATGTGGAAGCCTTATTTTGGCAGTTGGGTCGCGCTCAACCACGCGCCGGTTTGGATCATGGCGGCGATCAAAAGCAAAATCTGGGCGGACCAATGGCCGATGATGAAAGCGCCAAAACCGCCCGCAATTGAGAACCAGTGCAAACGTGGGTCGCTCATCAATCGGCCTGCCAAGCGCTGTTTGGCTTCGATGCTGGCAAGGGTTACATTCGACCAGATCCGGTTCATTCCAGGGGGTCCAAAAACATCCTGTAGGTCCTGCGGATCGGTCACGCCAGAGAGCTCTGCCAGCTCGCGAACGCCCGTCTGACCAAAAGCAACTCGCTGACGCAGCTGCATGGTCTGCACCAAACGGATAAAGGCCGAAATCATCGTCGCCAGTGCGATTGATACAAGGGGCAGGCCGGACAGCAGGGTCATGCGCGGCATATAAGGCCTCAGCGGGCAAACTGTAAGGTCGAGCTTATTTTGGGATCGCCGCCCAATAATCGAAGTCGAGACACACCGCGTCGGCATACTTCCCGGTTTCCGAGCGCAAAGGAAACTTTGACGCCGCTTGGTTCTTCACCGCCACCAACCGCAAACGTAGTGCGCCGACCGTCGCATTTAACTCGGCTTTGTCGAGCACTTCGCTCCATGCATAAACCGTGTCCCCCGCAAATAGCGGGGCGGTATGTGTGCCAGCATTGATGGCGATGATTTCGGCCGCATTGGCGAGGCCGTTGAAACTCAAAGCGCGGGCAATCGAAATCACCACACCGCCATAAATCAGTCGTTTCCCAAACCGGCTTTGGGCCTGGGCATTCG
>JBCCXW010000157.1:0-7587 GCA_039191105.1 Pseudomonadota bacterium | reverse complement strand
GTGCTCATCAACAGCCAAGCGCTCAGACTTCACAACCTGCGCGACGGCTTCGGCTTTCAGCCTCAAGACAATCGCCCAGTCGGAATTTTCAAACGCCGCTTGAGCGCCCTCGGTGCGGTAATAGTCGTCAATGCCTTGGGTGCCGGTGATAATCGCGCCGCCATATTTGCGGCAGCGCCGGGCAAATCCCGCAATAAAGTCGCCAGCAGCGCCTTTGCCTAGAAGCGACCAGGCTTCATCGATTACGAGCGCCATCTTTTCAGACCGATCGCGCATCATGCGCTGATTGATCAAGAACATGAGCGCCAGCATGACCACGGACCGCAGCTCTGCCTTGGATTCTAGATCCTTCATTTCAAAGACGATGAGCGGATTGTCGATAGTCAGCGTCGCTTCGCCATTGAAAAAGGCGCCAAAAAGCCCCGCAGACGTATAGGGTTTTAAAGCGTTGGCGAGCTTGGTGCCTTGCCGGGATGGTTTATCTTCGTCGCCTTCGAGGGTTGCAGCCACATCATCGACACCGCCTTCGCCGCCTTTGGTTTTCCAGACTTCAGAAACCGCGCCATCTATCAGGCCGCGTTCTTCAGCTGAGGCCAGTTCTTCACCTTTGGCCATCTGCTCAATCATGGCTCTGACAAGCGTCAGGCTTTCAGCTGCATAGTCGCTGTCAGCTTTGGCCTTGCTCTCATCGAGCAGCGAAAACGGATTGAGACAGATATTGTCTTGCAGCGTGAATTTGACATGCTTGCCCCCCAGCGCCTCGCACATGTGTTTGAAGCTTTCGCCGTCATCGATGACTGTTACGGCAGCGCCGCCGCCGCGTAGACCTGTCACCAATTCCTGCATCAGAACCGATTTCCCGGACCCGGATGACCCAATGATTGAGACATTGTGATTGCCCGATCCTTGGTTACCGAAGGGCGACCAGTAGAAAGGTCCGCCGCGGCGGCCGACGAGCATCAGGTCTGGCCGATCCATGCCGAGATATTCGCCTTGTAACGGCGCAACTTGAACGCAAGTGTCGGTGACAAGGAATCGAAGCCTGCGGAGTTTCTGCAGATCACTGCCTAACCCGTCCGCTAGTGTTAGCGGCAAGCAAGCTCCAAGCGTTTGTGTGGTAACAAAGCGGTCTTTGGTGAGCTCCCATTGCATACCGCGATAGATCGAACGCACGGCGCGTTCGGCGGCGTCCGCTTCGCCTTCGCGAGCAAAAGTCATCAGGAAATAGCCGCCGCGCACCAAGCGAGAGCCATCACGGCAGCGGTCGCGCACCCATTTCCAGTCTTCAGCTTTCTCTTTAAGCTCAGGGAGGAAGCGGACCATATTGGTGCCAGCCTGCTGTTCGGCCCGGCCGAATTTCGCGCCAACGAGATCGCCGGTGCTGTCTTTCGAACCGAAACAGATGGCTAGGCAGGATAGGACAGGGCATGGCAGGCGTAATTGATCATTGAGCAGATGCCCAATAGCGGCTGTCATCTGTGCCTGATGGAAGCGCTCGGGAAATTTCCGAACCGAGAAGGCGCGAACATCGAATTTCTGGGTTTGATAGGTCTCCAAATCGGGCGCGCTCGGATCTTCAAATGGCGAGCGGTCGGCGACGGATATCGTCTCAAACAAAAGCCGGTCGGCTTCGACGCGCACGCTTGTATCTGGACGAACAATCTGCCGGTCGATCAGCTCGGCTTCGTCATACCGTGCTTCAGACCGGGCAACGCCAATTTGTGGATTGAGAATGTCGTCGAGTGTTCGGATTAATCCATCCGGATTTACAGATCTCGATGCGACGCCCATGCTTTTTAGCGCTTGGGCCACATTGGAACGCAGCGCGACCAATTGTTCGCGTACGTCCGCGTCCGCGTTGCCTTCAACGCCGAGTGCCAAAAACACCCGGAAATGGCGCGTCAGGAAAGGCGCATGTTTGGACAGCGAGTCAAAAGCGCCAGCGCGCAAATGGGCGACGCGGTGGAGCGCAAGCTTCTTGAAAACGCCTGCCTCACCACCGCGCGCCGTTGCCCACTTATCGAGAACCGGCCCAATGCGCGGGCTTGCCCATGTGATGATCTGCAAGTGGGCATTGTCCGGTATGCCGTCAGAGAACATCTCTGACAGCACGCCGATAACCGTATCATCCGCGCCCAAGAAGGGAACGATTTCTAATATCCAGCCGGTGGAGGCTGCGTTCAGATAAAGGCCATCTTCAGTATCGAAGAGCCTGTAGGGCAGCATTTCCGACAGCCGGTCGAGGCTCGTCTCCCGGCGCACACCATCAAACAGGGAGCCTTCGCCGGTAAGCGCTGCCCCGAGCCTGTTAATCAAGCCCAGAGGATCGGATTTCGGTTCACTCCGCATCGTCGGCCTCAGCGAACCGTAGAGCGCGCGGTGAGAGATTTGGCGTCGGCGGCGTTGTTCTGGTCACAACCCGTCGATGGGGCGTCACTGGTCCTGCAGAAAATGATGCCGTTTCGCTGGGTCGCTGGTCTGCGCCGTCTGCGTTCACCCGCTCAGTATCTTCGTTCTTTCTAGGCTGGGTCAGAAGCGCGGGTTCTAGCTTAGTTTCAGGCGCAATTGGCGTCTCAACCCATGAGCCATTTTTCATGACGGCAAAGAGTTCGCGCGCGCCATGATAATGCCCGCTGTTATCGACTGTCGGTGCGAGCACGATACGGGCAATTTCATCCTTCGTCCTCGCCAAGGTTGAGATAGGCTGGTAGGCCTGTTCACCTTGCGCACTAATGGTCATGAAATGCGAACCGACGGTTTTACCAACGCCGCTAATAGCGCCTTGTGTGGCCGCGCGGCCGGTAAGCCCGGCATCGATCGCAGATGTGTCAGCACATACCCCATCGATCCGTGGACAGCTCCAGGTGCCGGCAACGTTTTCAAGCTTGAGAGCGCTCGCGCACCCGGACAGGGCCATCACGGCAACAATTGATATGATATGCGTCTTCATTGGGAAGTCTCCCGGTCTGGTGCGGCTGGTATTTCAAGCCAGGTCCGCAGGCTGTTAATGTCACGAAAGCCGGAGGTCACAGCCCCATCGGGGCGGACAAAAGTCGGAGTGCCTTGCATTTTGCTACCGAGACGGCGCGCCGCTGTTTGCGCGGCTAGCACAATGTCTTGATCACACTCGGCGCTTGGAACGGAGCGCGTCGCATAATAACTTTCCAGCGCGCGTTCTGGATCACTGGCGCATCCGATATGTCTGCTCGCATCCGCTGAGCCCGCCATGCCAACGAGAAATTCGCTCACCTCGATGTCCGGCGCCGAAGTCAGGGCGGCAGAGAGGTTACGGCAGTAGCCGCAATTGATGTCAGAGAAGACCGCGACCTTTAAGGAACCACCGCGATTGCGCACAATGGCGCTCTCAAAAGGAAGCGTGTCCCAAGTCGCTGCATTGGCTAAGATGGGGGTGTCTGCCTCATTTGTTTCGGGCGGCCGGAGCGAAATCAGGGTCGCTTCCGTCAAGTCTTGCTTTGCATCAAGATCATAGAGCCGCCCGATAAAGGCATGTCGGGCATCGGGATCCACATAAAAAACCGTTTTGCCTGCCACCACTTGGCATAGAGGTCCAAATCCATTGCAGTCCAGGCTGTCCGGGACCGTTTCCGGAAAGCGTTCAGCAAAAGCTTCTGCAGTTTGACCACTGCCCATTTGCGCCGAAGCTTCGTTTCTGCTCGGACTAAGGAGCAATGCTCCCGCGACGAGGCCGATGCCCAATAATGCGCCGGATCGAATGAGGTTTTTTGGTTCGATATTGACTTCATTCAGTCGCATGATGGACCTCGCTTTCTCGTATTGGATTGGGATCAATGGCGAGGTCATCGGCGACAATTCGAATGACGAACGCAATCGCGACAGCTGCAACGGCAAAGCCAGCCGCTGCGCCGAAGCCCGCACCTTGCAGGCGCAATACGTCATCAGATCCGAAGCATGATCCAATGCCGCAACCGATCATGATGCTGATAAACTCGGCGAGCGCGAACACGGCGATGAGGCCAAGTCTCTGATCCCGGTTGAGAGCGTAGAAAGACCTCTTCAGAGCTGCCATGTTACCCTCCGAGTGGTTTCTTTTTCTGAGGTAACGACAAGCGTCGCGCCGCGATGGAATGCGCGCATCACGTTTGCTGGTGGCTGCGAAACTGGCGTTCCAAACGTTTTGATGAAAAGGCTGAGAGGGACCTGCAGGAGACGGTATCGCGTCTCTGGGAGGGGCAAAGGAGACGGCGGCTTTGCCGCGGGCGTCTCCTGCAGGTTGGGGAGCACGGCGTAGAGCGCGCAAGCGACTAAACCGGAAAAGAAGAGAAATCCGAGCACGTTCATTCTGTCCCCCGGGCGAAAAAGCCAGAAAGGAAGACGACCTCCACATCAATCCCTGTCGGCATTTCGATAACGGGTTGATATTGTTCGGCGCGCTCGATCAGATATTCGGAGACGGTATCAGCAGCGGTCGCAAGACCTTCACCAAAACCGCCCGCAGCGATTTCGCCGACCGATAATTGTTCATTCCCGATGATGGTGGAGGCGCCGCCGGTGCCGGCGGCAAAGACTTGATCTGTATTGCGTGACAAGCCACGACCAAAACCGCCCAAGATGCCCGCTGTGAGTGCTTTGGCGACGATATCGCCTTCACGGCTAACCACACGTCCGCGAACGCCGACCTTACCAAGCTGGCCGACATAACCTTCCACTTGGCTTTCGGCGACTTCGCCATCTCCACGATCGCACGTAATTTTTTGGAGGCGAACATAAACGCGTTCACTGGCGAGTTCGGCATGGGCTGCGCCATTCACAAGGCACCCGGATATATCGACGTCCAAACGGCGGCCACCTTCAAGGACGGAATATGCCGGGCCCGTAATGCGGAGCAAAACCGGCTTTGGATCCGCCGACAGGCGCACCCCGGTCGACATGTCTACGCCCATGATCACGTGGGCTTCAGCATAGGCGTTTGGCGGTACATAATCTCCGCGATCCGTATTGTAGATCGCTGGTTCAAGAACTCCGGTTTCAAATGACGCGGTTGCTGGTTCAAAGGAAATGATCTGCACACTGCGCGGATCGGGCGCGGCTTCTATCAAAGAAGGTTGGGGCGCCGCGACGGTTCCCGCGACGACGCCCCGCCGTCCGAATGGATCGCCGACGGCAGAACTTTCAGGGATCGGCGCGTTCGGAACGGAATTTAAAATGGGTGCTGGCGTTTGCTGTGGTCCCGCATCAGCGAGACGATCAGCCATATCTTCGATCATGGCATTCGCGCTGTCGCGGGTTTGCTGCAGATCGGCGCGGGTGGCGGCAAGCTGCAGGTCCTTTGTCCGGATGGCTTCCTGCATCAGGCGATTGGATTCTTCTAGCCGGGTCACCGCGCCTTCAATTGCAGCAAGCCGAGTGCCTGTTTCAGAGAGGAAATCATCCGCCATGCCGGGCGGGTTGATCACATCCGTCATAGCTCGGCGCTTGCGTAGGTCTTCAGCGCGGCTCTGATTGTCTGTATTGTCGCCGGAGAAGACCCAGACACCTGCAGCGAACACTGCAACGCTGGCAGCCGCCATAAGCCCATAGCGCTGGTACTTCCGGCGAGTTTGGTTCTCTTCGCTCATGGCCGGTCTCCCTCATCAGAACCTCGGTCAATCACGAGGACGGTCATAGATTGGCCAGACTCAAGCGTTCGCGGCCCTTGCAGCGTAACCGCGAGCACACCGGGGGCCATGAAAGCCGCCTCAGAAACTGGAACTTGGCCACGCGAAGGATTGCGTACGGAAAGAATACGGCCAGTTAGATCCGACGCTTCGTAAACAGCGCGAACGGCAAGTCTGAGTGATCCCGCGACGCGTTCCCGTTGGACCGGTCGCCTGACTTTGAAACCATCCGCCAACGCACTGGTCCACATGGCGCGAGTGAGGCTGACCACTCTGTCATCCATGGGCCGGTCAGCGGCAGCCATTTCTGCGCGCCGGACGGTGATGTCGGGATTGCGGATTTCAATTTGGGTAGACGGCGTGTTCCGCGCGGCCAGCTCCATCTGATAAGTGAAGCCTTCGCGGGTTGTGACAAAGAAGCTTGCAGCCCCCGTGCTTTCCCCCCGCCGGGGGTCGCGTGAAAGCGTGAGATAAAGATCGCCGGTTTCTTGTTCCTGGCTGATTGAAAATCCGGGACCATCTCCGCCTTGGGACATTTGAATCGAAGCGGCTGCATCACTTGTGAAGGTCAGCCGAGTAATGCCCGTCGCGCTGACATAACCCGATACGATGCCGCCATCGTCCGCTTCAATGAGTTGCTGAGCGTTTGCGATGCCAGTCATCAAACTGCTGATAAGCGCGATTGAAATGATTGAGCGTGTGCGCATCAGTTTCGCGCCTCCTGTTTTGCTTGGGTGATGGGGGCCATCGGCGCTTGAGCTTCATCGACCGTGATCGGATAAAAGTCCTCGAGCCACAGCCGCATCGCGTCAAAGCGCCAATCAGCTGCGTAAATGCTCTTCTCGGAAGCCACGCGTTCGGGGCCGAGATAGGTGTGCAGTTCACCGCGAATCTCAGAGTAGAGCGTCACCGGATCGACAAAAATTTCTTCAGGATAGAAAACAGTCGACGTTTTGGTCGCGATCAGTCTGCGCTCAGTTTGCAACAGAGCGGCTTCTATTTCGCCATGCGTTGCGGGGTGCGCGAGACGCAGGATGTTCTCTCTAAAGTAAGAAAGATTGTGTGGATGGCGGTTGAGGAACAGACCCGCCATATCCCTGGTGACTTGCTCCATATATTCGGGGCTGGGTTTGTTTGATGAGATTGCCGTGTCTGACAGCAAGGTCGGTGTCAGAATCACGCGTGTTTCTCGCGCCGTGACAAAGTAGGTCAATAGCAGCACTGAGAGCGCGAGGATCACAGTCACGACGGCAAGGACATTCCGTTGCCGGATCGTTGTTTTTAGACGTGAATAGGAAACAGCCTGGTCCATGACTTACCCCGCCAGATCGCGTTTGTAGGAATGGAGCGTCCGCTCAAAGGAAAAGAGGCCGGAGGGCGCAATCCAATAGAGCGCGTAGCGAAGCAGGTTCAGGCTTTCGCCGCGCTTGAATTTCTTAAGGGCGTAGACACCGACGAAACCGGCAATGATGCCTTCAACGAACCTCGACAAAAGGATGCCGATCATGAAGCCGCCAATCAGGACGATAAATTCGTCTACGGTCCAAAAGGCGAGCTTTTCAGGATCATCAAGCGTTGCTGGTATACGAGTGCGGTCTGCCTGCGCCATGTTTAAATCTGATGATTGGTCTTGCTGGCGACGATGGTCCGTTCTGCCTTTCCCAGACCGGTCGTTTGCTCATTCAAGACGTGTTCAATCATGCTCCTTTGGTTGAAGATTGAAGAGATTGGCTAAATCAGTGCGGTGACCGACGACTGGACGATCGGACCGCCAATGCCGGCAGCTGTGCCGACAGCGATTGGAACGCCAACATGTCCGAGGGACCAACCACTGGTCGCCATACGGATGACGCCATAGCCAAGCGATACCAGAGCAGCGAGTTTACCCGCCGAGCCGTTGATATAACCGGACACTGTGGTGACAGCCGTGTCGAAGGTCGTGTCAGCGCCC
>JBCCXW010000156.1:0-7590 GCA_039191105.1 Pseudomonadota bacterium | reverse complement strand
TGGGCAAATGGCGCGGGATTGTTGCTGCCGCTCGGCTTTTTCGCAGGAACGGCGATCCTGGTGCCATTCACGCTCGGGCCCGAGGCTGACCTGCTCAGCCGCGTCGGTCCCGGCATTCTGTGGCTAGCGCTGGCGCTGTCCTCGATGGTTACGCTGGAACGCGTCTTTCAAGCAGATTTGCAGGACGGGGCGCTAGATCTTTGGCTGCTGGATAGCGGCTCTATCTCTATGGTCGCAGCCATTAAAACCTTGACGCATTGGCTTGTCTCAGGGTTTCCCTTGGTGCTTTTGACCCCGCTGCTGGGGTATGGACTTGGCGTACCGGCCGCGAAAATGGGGCCAGCGATGCTCGGCTATGCCATGGGCGGGCTGGTATTTTTTCTTTGGGGCGGCGTGGCAGCGGCTCTATCGGCCAGCGTCGCACGCGCCGGATTGCTGATCGCGCTTCTGGCATTGCCGCTCTATGTGCCCGCGCTGATCTTTGGCGTACAGATGGTGGAGGCAGGGTTTGACAGCCCGAGCTTCCTCTTCTTATGCGCCACGATGCTGTTCGCCCTTGGTGTCGCACCTGCTGCAATGGGCGCGGCTTTGCGGTTGGCGGCGGAGTAGAGGAGAGCTATTTACCGATCATGCTGTCTTATCTCGCCAACCCGCTTCGGTTTATGCGCTTCTCGCGCGTCGCCGTTCCGATCAGTTTCGCGCTGGGCGTGCTGATGATTGGCTGGAGCTTGTATAATGGCCTGTTCGTCGTTCCACCAGATGAGGCCCAAGGCGGCGATTTGATGCGCGCAATGTTCACCCATGTGCCGTCGGCCTGGCTTTGCATGGGCCTCTACGCGGCGTTGGCGGGGGCGAGTTTTGTCTGGTTTATATGGCGGCATGAGTTGGCGGATGTCGCCGCCCGCGCGATCGCGCCGATTGGGGCAGGCTATACCGCTCTGTGTTTCATCACGGGCTCCATCTGGGGCCAAAAAGGCTGGGGGGCGGGTTGGCATAACCTGATCCTAGGCGACAGCCGTCTGATGTCGGTCTTGGTGCTCTTCTTCCTTTTTCTTGGATATATGGCCCTGCGCGCGGCGCTCGAAACGCGACAGAAAGCGGCGCGCGCCGCAGCGATCCTGGCGATGATCGGGTTTGTGAATGTGCCGATTATCAAAGTCTCCGTCGATATGTGGCAGACGACCACGATTCACCAACCGTCAAGTGTTATCAGCATAGGCAATCCTGAACCGCGCGGCGAGGGCTCCGGAATGAACATCGTCTATCTGCAACAATTGCTTTGGGGGTTTGGCGGCCACAGTCTTCTGGCCGCAGCGATGATTATGATGCTGATGCGCTCTGAAGTGTATACCCAGCAAGCCGACCGCGCTCTCGCGCTGAAACTCGAGGGAGCTTGAGCGGTGCCGGAATATGGGGATGACGCGTTCTATGTGTGGTCCGTCACCATTGCCGGACTGCTGCTGCCGATCTTAATGATTGCGTATAGCGTGATCAAAGTCCGTCTATCGAAAGCGCGCTTGGATCGTATGAAGCAAGAAGAGGATTAAAGGGTCGGCCGCAGGGCCTATTTCTTTTTTTTCTTCTTCTTTTTCTTTTTCTTTTTCGATTTGCGAGGTTCTTCTTCCTCTTCCTCTTCATAATCGCCAGAGATAATCGATAACGATAGAAGCAGGCTTTCGCGCCGCGATTTGCGCAGCTCTTCGGTTAGGATCTCGTCTGCCTCCATGACCTCTGGGGCCGCGCCTTCGAAGGCTTTGCGGCCCGCAGAGGTCAGCGAGACCGCTTTGGCGCGGGCATCTTCAGTGGATTTCACACGCTTGACCAAGCCGGTCTTTTCCATCCGCGAGACCATGTCGGCAAGCGTCGATCGGTCAATCCCGGTCACCTCGACCAGGCTGGATTGGCTCTGGCCATCCTCATCGTCAAGCGCTGCCAGCACTGCGAACTGACGAATGGTCAGTCCCTTATCCGCAAGGCCCGTCGCAGACTCATTGACCGCGGCTTGTTGCGCACGGTGCAAGAGATGGGTGACCGATCGGGAGAGCGTGAATGTCGTACTCGTCTCTTGCTTGCTCATAGTCGCCGCCTAAGTTCCTGCATCAGCCCATCCCATTCCCTAAAGCAAACATACCGTGTGCAGATCAATTCTTTTCTCTCATAAAGCGAGAGGCTGACAAAAAAATGACAGTTAAAGCGAACCAAGACTTTGAGCTCGAGGTGCCGGTAGGCGATAACCGCCAAAGACGGGTCTGTCAGCGCTGCGATTTCATCGACTACCAGAACCCAAAAATTGTCGCTGGGTCGGTCGTCACCCAAGGCGATCAAATCCTGCTTTGCAAGCGCGCGATCGAACCGCGCCGCGGATTTTGGACCCTGCCCGCCGGCTTCATGGAACTCGGAGAATCCGTCGAAGAAGGCGCCCAGCGCGAAGCCCGCGAAGAAGCTTATGCCGACATTGAAATCGACCGATTGCTGGCAGTTTATTCCGTGCCACGCATCGGTCAGGTGCAGGTCATGTTCCGCGCACGGCTGATCGGCGGCTATGGTGTTGGGCCAGAGAGCGAAGCGGTCGATCTTTTCGATTGGAAGGACATTCCGTGGTCAGAGCTCGCTTTTCCGACCGTCGTCTGGGCGCTAACCCATTTCGCGGCAACCCGTGATCAAGCCGTATTTGCGCCGTTCGCCAATCCACCGGGCACCGACGCGCTGACCCGCTAATGCGTTTTTTACGCCTCGGCGGGTGTCTGCAAGTGTTTGAGAGTGTACGGAACGTTCGCCGCCCCGAAAATGAACGTGATTACCATATTGCCGAGTTTCCAATTGGCCCAAACGTCTTCGGCGTCACGCGATCCGAAGGTCAGCCCGAGAAACTCATAACTGCCCGCCGGCGCCACCGTCGCGCCGAGCACGCGCAAGGGCTCTTCAAAGCCGGGCGCGTAATAGCGCCACAAAAACTCATTCCAAACGGCCATCGCGATGAAAAAGCCGCCCCATCGCATGGCCAGCGTCCGCCATGCAAATTCGGGCAGATCGAACACTTTTTCGAACATTACGCGCCAAATGTTCTGCCCCATGGCGAGACTGCCAAAGATCACGCCGGCCAGGAAGAGCTGCTGAATGGTCGGCTTGATAAACAGAAAGGACTTTTCTTGCAGCACAATTCCGAGCAGTCCAAACCCGCCAACGATGGTCGCGGTAAAGACCAGAAACAAAGGCACCTCTTCACCGCGCCGCAGATAATTCGTCACAGCCCATAGCGTCGCCACGATCAATACGCCCGTCGCCCAATAGAGCGCCGTATCCGGGCTCGCCCAGGTGTCATTGATGGTGATATTGCGCATCACATTATAGACCAGAATAAAGCCCATAACCGGCACGAGATCGGCCCAAATCTGATTGGCCTTATCTGCAGCTGTCCCGAGATCGTTCTTTTGTTCGCTCATGTCGACGTTTACGCGCAAGCGCCTTGTTTGGATGAGGAGAGGCTTTCACAAAGCCGTGTCCGCGGCTCGCGTCAAGCCACGCACGCGCTTTAAGGCGCAAACTCCAGCAAGATGAGCCCCAGCGCCAGCACAGAGGCTGCGGCCACACGGCGCCGCCCAAAGGCCTCTTTCAGAAAAACGGCACCGAAAATCGCACCAAAAACCACAGATGTTTCGCGGATCGCCGTCACATTGGCGGCTTCAGACAAGGTGAACGCCCAAAGCGCTGCGCCGTATGAAATAGTCCCCAGGACACCGCCAATCGTGCCATCTCTGATTTGCGGGGCGACCGCGGACCAAATCTGGCCGCGGCGGATCCAGAACATCGCTGTGGTAATGCCGATCCAGTCGAGCAGAAAGAGCCAAACCACAAAGGTGAATACTGTCGCTGCGTCGGCCGCGAGCCGTGCGCCAAAAGCATCTGCAACCGAGTAAAATGCGATCCCCAAAGCGGTGACCATGGCCCAGAACAGAGCCGCCGACTTGAGCGGTGCGGGGGCGGTGTCAGCGCCCTCTGGCAGCGCGAACACGATCAAAGCGGCGGCGGCGATGAACAGTCCGAGCCATCCGAAAAGACTTGGACTTTCATTAAGGAAAAAAAACGCTGCGATGGCCGTTAAGGGCGGCGCTAAGCCGCGCATGACAGGAAACACTAAGGACAGGTCACCGCGGTGTAAGGCGCGGATCATTGCAAACTGATAAAACCAATGAACGACCACGGACACGCCCAGCGCCGCCCAAACGGTTGACGTGGGCATCGGCACAAAGGTCACAACGGGCAAAACGCTCAGCGCCATCGCGATTGAAACGATCATCCGAGCCGACAGCACGTCACCGCCGCGTTTCACAAATAGGTTCGTCGCCGCAACGGTGATGGCGGAGATCAGACACAAGACAATGGGAAACAGACTCGAATTCATGCCGCCGCGTGACGCATCGGCGACGGGGAAGTCAAGCGTGAGATCGGTGGCTTAAATCGCGGCTTCGACGGCTGAGACTTCCGGCACATAGGCCTTCAGCATATTCTCAATGCCTTGCTTCAGCGTAAAAGTCGATGAAGGGCACCCCGCACACGCGCCGCGCATGGCGAGATGAACGATGCCCGTTTCGGCGTCAAAACCGTGAAAGATGATGTCGCCACCATCTTGCGCGACCGCCGGTCGAACGCGGGTATCGATCAGCTCAATGATCTCACCGACAATTTCAGCGGTTTCACCTTCGTAATCGTCTGCGCTCGCGCCGGTTGAGGCAGGGCCAGCGCCGAGGCCGGCTTCGGCAATCACGGGCAATCCGGCTACGAAATGATCCATTATCGCCGCGAGCGCCATCGGACGAACATGGATCCATTCAGCATCAGCGGCTTTGGTGATGGAAATGAAATCATAAGCCAAAAAAACGCGTTCTACGCCTTGGACTTGGAAGAGGGCTTGCGCCAAAGGGCTCGTCCCTGCCTCTTCGATCGCGGCAAAATCATATGGCCCGCGCGCGCCCGTTACCTCCTGCCCTGGCAGGAATTTTAAAGTCTCGGGATTGGGGGTCGGTTCGGTTTGAATAAACATGCACCTAGCGCTCTCTCTGCCCTTTGCGGCTATAAGGGTCTAAATGTGCCCCATCTGGCCGGGATTCAAGGTCTTGATTGGCGGTGCTAGTCAACCACGCTGGCGGCGGCGATTTCAACTGGCTCGGTATCTTGCGCTTCTAAAGCGGTAATAAAGTCAGCTGTCGCGGTCTCAATCTCGGCAAGATAGTACATCATCGCAGCGGGATGATCAGATAGAATTTGGCCGGTCCCAGCTTGGCTAGACACGAAAAGCGGGTTGAAGGTCGCCGCCCGGCGCCAGGCAAAAATCGTCCGGTCACGGGCTTCGCGCACGGTACGTGTTTGCACCAGCTCTGGTTCCTGGATCAGCGAGGACATCAGCAATTGCGAAGCCACTTGGGCATAAGCGCGGGCGCCGTATAGGGCTTCAATATCCGCGCGAGAGGCCGGCCAAGCCTCGGCGCGATCAGCGCTTGAGCGCAAGCGCACCTGCGCATCCTCGGCCCAGCTTTGATACAGGGCGAGTTCGTCCAAGAGCACGCCTGTGCCTTTCGGCAATGCCGCAACGCCGCGCGACAAGCGCCCTTCATAGCTTTGCAGGGCCTCCGCCGCCGCGTTCAGACGTGGAATCGCCTCAGCGTCCTGGGTTGGCGCGAGCAGCCGGGCCGCTGCGACCAGATCTGAATCCGGTGCGCCAGGTTCTTGCGATGCATGTTCAGCTGCCAAAAGCGCATGGTCTGAAAGCGCCCCAGTGATGCCATCTTGCCAGGCCGGCATCGCGGTCAATCTGGCTTGGGGGTGCCACCAGGAGCGATCGCTGGCCCAGCCGGCAACGGTCAGTTCGCGGCCCAGCAGCGTCATCGCGGTGCCCGTATCATTAGAGTACCACGGCGCTGCGGATGATAATACGACGGCACTGGAGTCAACTTTGTGGCTGAGTACAATCAGGGCTGGATAACCGCCTACCAAAAGCGCGACCAAGCCAAGTTTGACTGTCCCGATCATGCGCTGCCAGACGCGCGAGAAAGCTTGCATCGTCGGGCTCGGTTCGGCGTCTTCAAGGTAAGCGTCTGAAATATCCGCCCCAATCAGCGTTACAACTGGCTTTCCGTCATCATTGGTGGCTTCAACATATTCGACAGGAAGCTTTTCAGCTGATGACATGGAGGACGCTCATAGGATTGGAGTTGTGATCTCACATGGCGCAATAATCACGCCGTTTACAAGCGATTAAGACTTAAAGTTTGTCAACAGAATGACGCTGCCCTGTTTCTACACAGGAATCTGCAGTTGGACCGACAGGATTGGCCTAATCGATCAGCCAGCTCGGGTCGACAATCACTGGCGCGGTGGCCACTTCGATTGTGTCATCTTCGTACACTCGGCCGACACCGCCCTCGCGACGCTCATAGGCAGAAACAAGCGACATATAAGGCGGGACATGGACGATCCCCTCGCCTTCGATCGGCGCTTTGATCTCAAAGTGCAGATGATAGGTCGTCGGCGTGCCGCCAAAATCATTCGACACCACACCGATGACATCACCGGCTTTCACCGTGTCTAAGGCCTCAACCCGCAATCGGCGCATATTCAAGTGGACATAAGAATAGATGAACCCGGTCTCGGCGCCTTTGAGCTTTAGCGAGTAAGATCCGATATATTGGATAATGCCATCTTCAACCGCGACCGCTTCGTGGAGACCGCGCTCTCGCGGCGATTGCGCGCGCATTTCCAAACACTCCGTCGCCGTGCCGGTCCGAAGATCCTGGCCTTGATGGACTTTGTCCAATGAACAGAGGGGTGTGGTCCGATTGGAGGTGCGTGTTTCACAAAAATTATCGCGCCATGGCATGCTAAAGTTTGAGACATCGCACTGGTCGCCGCCAACACCGCCGCCTGGGCGATAGACTTGAGAATTCAGATAGGTTGGCGCCGATTTGATCGGAAACACCATATTTGGCGCGTAAATCGTCTCATCGGCGCGCCCAAAGCCAGAGCCCGGTAAGAGATCGCCCGGGGCGTAATACTCGAATTTGACGGGCAGCGGCTCGGGATCAGGGTCAGGCGTGTCCTCGACAGGCGCTATCGCCTCGGAGCCTGGTTCTGGATGATCTAGTGGGGGATCGATCGGGTCCGCCGCGCCCGTGTCTTCGCCGGGTTCGACCCCGTCCAATGGATCAGCTGTGTCGTCAACCAAATCCCCGTCATTGATAGGCGTTTCGGTTGGCCCCTCGCCGTCGCCCCACGGATCCGTGACGGGGACCGTTGGCGGCGCTGGGCCCGGCGCACCGTCTGGAACAATCGGCGGTGGGTCCGGGGCTTCGCGCCCATCGCCGGGCACCCGAACGATATCGCAGGCCGCAAGGGCGAGGGTTGAAACGGCGATCAGTCCCCACGTCGTGATGTTCATCGCGTCCCCGCAATCAAGAGTTTCTCGACTTCAACAAGCGCTTCCGCTTCGTTGATACAGCTGCCATCAATAACGGCTTCGCGCTCTTTGCACATGAACTCAACCAAATAGGCGGCGCCATAGCGGCTGAATGAGACAAGTGCGCCGGTCATTGTCTC
>JBCCXW010000155.1:0-7600 GCA_039191105.1 Pseudomonadota bacterium | reverse complement strand
CGCGCCAGCATTTCGTCAGTGCCTTCTTGGGCCTCAACACATAAGACCAAACCACGGGCAACAATCGCGCCTTGTCCGACATCGAGGCGCCCCATTTCAGTCGCGATCTGCGCCGCTTTCTTCAAGTCTTCCATCTCTTCGAGCGACGGCGACGGACCCGCGATTAAGCCCGCTTCGACCGTCAATGACCTTGCGGCTTGATCGGCTCCGATGACCTCGAACCCTTCATCTTCGAATGCTCCGATCATAAAGCGCAAAAGCGCGTCATCGCCTTGCCTTGCCGCGGCAATCGCTTTTGGCAGCAGCTTCAACCCTTTTAAGTCAGGTTTAAGCGCCTGGAAATCGGGGCGCTTGACGATCCCGGCAAAACAAACCTGGCGACACCCTGCTGACTTAAAGGCTTTGAACGTTTTTCCAAGTTCGGCAAGGCCAACGGTTTGCCCTGGATACGTCTTCAAAGCGGGCTCTTCGAACCCCTTGAGGCGGACCACATACACCCCGTCGCCGCGGGCGGTTGCGGCCTGTGCGACCTGGACCGGCAACTCCCCTAACCCTGCAATAATCCCAAGCGGAGCCATACAGCCTCCTATCGCGGCAAACACAGCGCGCGACTCTTACTGTCGCGAATAAAGGTCACGATTTGCATCACTTCCGGCGAATCGGCGAAGGCGGCGGCCGTATCTTCCAAACGCTCCGAAAAGGTCCCTTCCTTTGCATAAAGCATACGATACGCCGAGCGGAGACTGCGAATGGTGTCGCGCGAGAAGCCTCTGCGCTTCAAACCGACCACGTTTAAGCCCGCCAGATGCGCATGATTCCCAACCACCGAGCCAAAAGGGATAACATCGGCGACGAGGATCGCGCCGCCGCCAACAAAGGCGTGGTCACCAATTCGGCACCATTGATGGACGGCCACAGCGCCGCCAAACCAGACCTGTTCGCCAATTGTGACATGCCCGCCAATGTGTGTGTTATTGGCGATGACGCATTTATCCCCCAACACACAATCATGCGCCGCATGCGTATGGGCCATAAACAAACAGCCCTCTCCAACTTTGGTGAGACCGCCATGTTCGGGCGATCCTGTGTGCAAGGTTGTATGTTCTCGCAATATCGTCCGCGCACCGACTTCGAGTCGCGAGTCCGGATGATCTTTGTAGCCCAAAACTTGTGGCGGCCCCCCGATCACGGCCCCTGGATAGACTTCAACCTGCGCGCCGAGATGGGTCCGACCAATTACCGTCGATTTCGTCTGTAGGACAACCTCGTCGCCTAACTCGACATGCGGCCCGACATAGGCCATTGCACCGATCACCACATCGGTCCCGAGCTGAGCGCTCGGCTCAACAACCGCAGTAGGGTGGATCGAAACGGTCATTTCGGTTTTTTCTTAGGCGCGATTTGTTTCTGCATCCAAGCGATTTCTCGCAAATATTGCCGAAGCGGTTTGGCCGGAACGCCGCCCCAGGTTTCGCCGGCAGGGATGTCCCGGAACACGCCTGCTGAGGCCGCCAACTGGGCGCCAGCCCCAATCCGGACATGATCTGCGATCCCAACTCTGCCCCCCATGATGACGCCATCTTCAATCACGCTGGTGCCCGAAATACCCGTAAAGCTCGCCATCATGACATTTCGTCCGATCACCACATTGTGGGCAATTTGGACGAGATTATCGATCCGTGTTCGCTCGCCGATAATCGTGTCCGCAAACGCGCCGCGATCGACGCAACTATTGGCACCGATGGTGACATGGTCCTGGATGATCACGCGTCCCCATTGTGGGACATCCTCGGCGCCGTCCGGACCGAGCGTGACGCCAAATCCAGCTTCGCCGATCACCGCACCGGAATGCAAGGTTACGTCATTCCCAATCAATGCACAGCGGATGCTGACATTGGCGCCAATTTGGCAGCGCGCGCCAATTTGAACCCCGGGCCCGATCACGGCCCCAGGCCCGATCATCGTCTTCTCGCCAATTGCCGCACCGCTCGCGAGGACCGCACTTGGGGCGACTTTTGCCGTCTCATGCACAGCCGCCGCAGGGCCCTCGGCGAGCCAGTCCTTAAGCGCAAACATCGCTTCGCTCGCCTCTTTATGGGCATATCGCGGCTGAGCGGTCACAATCGCGACAACGCCCGTCGGAAGACCTTCGCGCGCAACGTCTGACAGGAAGCAGGCGGCGGCCGTGGGGCTGACATTCGCAGCTTGCTTGGCATCACCCTCGACAAAACACAAATCGCCTGGCCGTGCGTCGCTCGCCGCCGAGATTCCGAGAATGTCGGGATCCTGATCCGTCTGCGCGTTCAATCCCGCCGCCGCCAAAAGAGCCCGTAATTTTTGCGGCCCTTTGCTGTCATAGAAGCGCAGATCGATCGGCATCTCTGCTTTGGCCCTGTGCCTATTGCTGTGGCTGTTGAGTCGGCACCGTCTGCCGAACTACCGTCATTGTCGGCGTTACCGCATCTAGCTTTTCGATAACGGAGTCGGTGACATCCGTCGCATCATCAACAAAAACGACCTCTGATTTGTCAAGAATGACGTTTGCCGCACGCTCGGCAATCACTTCTTGCAAGACGGGGACGAGCACGCTGTTGAAGTCAACCAGCGCTTTGCGCTCTGTCAAAGCCAGCTCTTGTGCCACGATTTGACGGCGGCGATTGAAATCTGTCGAATTGCGCGCAAACACTTCAACTTCCGCGGTCAAAGCCGCGTCAGCGAGGATGGCTTCGCGGGTCATCCCCTGGGTTTTGTTTTCGAGTGCGGTACCCTCGGCCTGCAGCTGGTCGGCGATAGGTTTCAGCTCTCCCTGCATCGCCGCTTCGATCCCACCAAGTTTGGTGCGGATATCTTGGCCGACTTTGCTTTGTGCAAAGATCTTGGTGCGCTCGATGACGATCACATTTGTGCCCTGCGCGATGGCCGCAGGAGCGGCGGCGAGCGTTGCGCTCAACAGAAGCGCGAATGCCGCGAAAACGGATTTAATCGATAACATGGGTCTCTCTCCTAGAGATATCTGTTAGAAACGGGTAGAAGTGCTGAACCGGAACGTTTCTGTTCTGTCATACTCTTCAGCGCGAAGGATTTGCGAGAAGTCAAACTGGATCGGCCCAAACGGGGAATCCCATCCCACCGAAAGTCCGGCAGACGCCCGCAATCCAAGTCCGTCTTTGACTTGTAAAACAGCAGGAACACCCGCCGGTACATTGTTAAACGAGGTGGCGGTCGTCTCGAAAGTAATTGGATCAAAGATGTCTGCATCATCGAGGATCCCTGCCGAGCCCGCCTCGATGAAGAGCTTTGTGCGGATACCGTATTCTTCAGGTAGATAATTGGGAATCGTTAACTCGCCCGTGCCCTGATAATAGACTTTGCCGCCCAGAGAGCGACCTGCTTTAACGTCCGTCACGTTACCATTCTCGTCCGCCAGGGTCGTCACCTCTCGCGGTCCCAAGCCGGCCACGTCGAAACCGCGAAAATTCGATCCACCTCGGAAAAAACGGTTATTGATACGGACCTCATCATCATCGCCCCAGGGTTCAATGATGCCGCCCGACAAGCGCACACTCGCCCGTACCCCCCGAAATATACCGCGATACGCAGCGCCGCTCGCCTCGGTGCGAATGTATTGGACATCCCCGCCTACGCCAGCGAAGTCTTGGCTTAGGGAAAAATCAAACCCACCGGTGGGCGAAATCGGATCATTCCGCCGGTCCCAGTTAAAAGAATACCCAACCAAAGAGGTGAGGTCGGAGCGTTCTGATCGACATGCGGGTTGGATCGTTAGGCGGGTGGTATGCAACGGACTACAGATATCGACAATTTGTTGTCCGGGCTCAAGATCGCCGTCCTCGACATCTCGTAAGAAGCCATCATCGCCGACAACGCTACCTGCAACAAACTCGCCGTTCTCGTCGACAATGATGTCATCATCGGCAATTTGAACATCGTCGGTTTGGATCCGATACCGCAATTGCAAACCCGTATTATCCGTCACCGGAAAACCAAAATTCACACCAGCGCCGAGCGTGTCCGATAGAAAGCTATTGATGTTGCCGAAATCCAAAAAGTCGGAGCGGACCGAAAACACCTCGACGCCGGCGGACAAGTTCCGGTCTAAGAATCGCGGTTCTTGAAACCGCAAATCGACAGTGCGTTGGCGATCGGAGAATGATCCGCGCGCAACTAAGGTTTGTCCGCGGCCGCGCAGGTTGCGTTGCGCGACAGATAAATCGAGCAGAAAATTGTCGACTGAGGAAAACCCAGCGGCGAAGGACAGTTCGCCGGTGGCTTGTTCCGTCACCGCCAAATCGACGACCGTCCGATCAGCCTTAGACCCAGCACGCTCGGTGATCTCTACCTCTTCAAAGTAACCCAAAGCCCGGACCCGGTTGCGTGAGCGGTCGAGCAAGACGCGGTTGAACGCATCGCCCTCAGCAATCCGTAACTCGCGCCGGATCACCCGGTCGAGCGTTGATGTGTTGCCAATAATATTTATCCGCTCGATGTAAACGCGCGGCCCTTCATCGATCGCGAAGGTGACATTGACCTTGCGCGTTTCGGGATCGGCTTCGAGGCGCGGGGTGATATCCACAAAGGCATATCCAGCAATCCCTGCGGCGAATGTCAGCGTATCGATCGTGTCTTCGATCAGATCACCGCGATACAGGTCGCCATCCCCAAACGCGACCGCGCGTAGCAATCCCTCCTCGCTGAGTTTGTCGAGGGCGGTCTCAACTTGCACCTCGCCAAATGTGTACTGCTCGCCCTCATCAATCGTATACGTAATGTAAAAATCCTCGCGGTCGGGCGTCAGATCCGCCACCGCTGAGACGACGTTGAAATCGTAATAGCCTTTGTTTTGATAAAACTGGCGCAGCAGCTCTCTGTCGAATTCGAGGCGGCCCGGATCATAATTGTCGTTCGAACTGAAAAAGCGCCACCACCGAGACTGTTTGGTCACAATCTCGCTTCTGAGGCGGCGATCCGAATAGGCCTCGTTGCCGATGAAGTTAATCGAACGCACGCCGGTGACGGGACCCTCAGTCATCACGAAGACCAGGTCGACCCGGTTTTGATCAAGCGGCTTATATTGCGGCTCGACCGTCGCCGAAAACCGCCCGGATTGACGATAGAGCTCCAATATCCGCTGAACATCGGCTTGCACGCGGGCGGCGGTAAAAATGCCGCGCGGCGCCGCTTGAATCTCTTCACGCAGCTTATCATCATCCAAAGCGCGATTGCCTTCGAAAAGCACCCGATTGATGATCGGATTCTCAACCACCCGCACCACCAAGTCGGGCCCAACTTTTTCAAAAGTGGCATCAGCAAACAGACCGGTCGCAAACAGTGTTTTCAAAGACAGATCGATCCGCGATGGGTCAAAAGCATCGCCTGGCGAGACCAACAAATAGGATTGGACCGTCCGATCCTCGATGCGTTGATTGCCCTCAATCCGGATCTGTCGGATGGTTTCGTTCGCTTGTGCATCCGCTCCCAGCGGCGGAAGACAAGGCACAACCATCCCACAAGACGCCATCAAGGCCGCGGCCAGTACTTTACGCATCGATCCCTTGATCCTCCATAACGAGCGCCCCTACTCGCTTGCCGACCGTTCGAACAGTCCAGTTTCGAGAACATCACCCCAAGTGATGAACACAAACATGGTCAATAGCAGACCGAGACCGGCCATCAATGCCGCCTCCTGCACCTTTTCCGGCAAGGCCTTGCCGGTTGCCGCCTCATACGCATTGAAGACCAAATGCCCGCCATCAAGCACTGGCAGCGGCAAAAGATTGAAGAAGCCAATGCCGATCGAAATTGCCGCACAAAGATGAAGCGTCGTCCAGGCCAATGCCGCCAAGCGCGATGCCAGCGGCGTGGTGTCCTGTCCAAGGGTCTGATTGACGATCCGCCGCCCCGCGTCGCCGATCGCGACGGGTCCACTCATCAGGGCCAGCGGTTCTTTTCCAGTGATGATCCGACCAAGCATGTAAACCGTCAGCTCAATGGTTTCGCCGGTTTTTGCAATCCCCTTACCAACCGAAGTGATCGGACCGAAGCGACGAAACTCGTAAGACTCCGCAACCGGCGCAGGCACAATCCCGATCGTGCCCTGCGGAACGATTTGCTGGAGCTGATTGGGCCGGATTTCGCGCCGCGGTGTGATCGTCAATGTCATCGGTGAACCGTCACGCTCGATCTCAAATGGCAGCGCCCGGCCAGAAGACATGCTGGTGATAACGATCATATCTTCGATTTGACGGATCGGTTCCCCATCGACGGCTTTGATCACATCACCCGGCATCATGCCCGCGGCAGCGGCTGGATAGTCGTCGGCGACGGAATACGCATAGATATCGTACTCGGCGACGCCTCGGAATGCGAAAAAGATCGCAAACAGCACCACCGCCAAAACAAAATTTGCCGCCGGCCCCGCCATCGCGACGACCGAGCGCGCGCCGACACTGAGCTGCGGATAGGTTTTGCCGATCGGGCCTTGCTCAGTTTTCCCGACATCATTTGGCAATTGGCTCTCGCCGACAAATTTGACAAAGCCGCCCAGCGGAATCCAATTGATGCGCCAGCGTGTGCCGTTTTTGTCTTTGCGTTCGACGATTGGTTTTCCGAACCCAACCGAAAAGGATTCAACCGCCGCGCCGTAATATCGGCCTGCCCAATAGTGCCCAAGCTCATGAATGATCACCACTACGCCCAGCAAAAACGCCAGACAAACCAGGAATAGCGGACCCTGTGCCAGAATTTCCGTCACGCTGTACGCTCCTTCATCTGGCACTCAACTTGTTCGAGCAGTGCACGGGTGAGTCTATTCGCTTCTGCCTCTACCGCCAAAATCGCGTCTAGAGAATTACACTCCTGATGCGCCATTGAGCCGCTCAAAAAGCGATCCAAGGCGGTTTCGACAATCCAGCTTATGTCGAGGAAACGACATTGGCCCGCGAGAAAAGCAGTTACAGCGGCTTCATTAGCGCAATTTAATACTGTTGGCGCGCCTTTGCCGACACGAACAGCACGCCGCGCCAGGTCGACCGCCGGAAATCGGGTCGAATCCAGCGGCTCGAAATCCAAGCGGCTAAGCGCAATCAGATCCAGCCGCTCGACAGCCGTGATTTGCCGACGCTCAGGCCAGGTCAGCGCATGCGCGATCGGGGTTCGCATATCCGGTGTTCCCATTTGCGCCAGCACCGACCCGTCGCGATACGCAATCGCCGAGTGGACTATCGATTGTGGGTGGATCACGACCTCAATGTCGCGCTCTGAGACATCGAACAAATAGGCCGCCTCGATGAGCTCAAGCCCTTTATTAAACAGGGTCGCGCTGTCGATCGAAATCTTCTGCCCCATTTCCCAGCGCGGATGGGCGAGCGCACGCGCCGGCGTTACAGTCTCAAGCTCGGCTCTCGACGTGTTCCGAAACGGCCCGCCTGACGCCGTGAGAATAAGGCGTTCGAGATCGCGGCGCCGATCTAGAACCTGGAACATGGCATTATGCTCAGAATCCGTCGGCACGATCGCTGCGCCACTGTGTTTTGAGCGCTGTTTTAAGAGCGGCCCCGCGCAGACCATGCTCTCTTTATTGGCG
>JBCCXW010000154.1:0-7642 GCA_039191105.1 Pseudomonadota bacterium | reverse complement strand
CCAATTTTGTAATGTAGCAAAGTGATTTGCGGCGCGCTCAAGTATCTTGAATTCGCACAGCGACTCGCCTAACGGGGGGCGCGTTGTCCGGGAGATTGAGATGGAACGACGAAAAATAATCGTCACAGGCGGTGCGGGATTCATAGGCTCAGCAGTCACCCGCCATTTGACCCTAATAGAAGCCGCAGAAGTGACGATTATCGACAGTATGACGTATGCTGCAAATCGTTCCAATGTCGCAGATGCATTGGCAACGGGTCGCTGTCGCCTAATCGAGGCCGATATTCGCAACCAAGCTGAAATGCTTGAGATCGTAAGACAGGTGGCTCCTGATCAAATTATGCATCTCGCCGCCGAGAGCCATGTAGATAGGTCGATATCAGCGCCCGGAGACTTCATAACGACGAACTTCATCGGAACCTACTGCATGCTAGAAGCCGCCCGCGACTATTGGTGTGACATCAGCGATGCTCGTAAATCAGTGTTTAGGTTCCTGCACGTTTCGACGGATGAAGTGTACGGGTCACTCGGCGTTACAGGTCTCTTCAAAGAGACCTCGCCATATGATCCTTCTTCTCCTTATTCGGCTTCGAAAGCCGCTTCAGATCATTTGGCAAAAGCTTGGCATCGGACGTATGGCTTGCCGGTCATCGTCTCAAACTGCTCGAATAATTACGGCCCTTATCACTTTCCGGAAAAACTGATTCCGCTCGTCACCCTAAATGCGCTTGAGGACAAACCCCTGCCAGTTTACGGGAAAGGCAATAACGTGCGTGATTGGTTGTTTGTAGATGACCACGCCAAAGCACTTTCAATGATTACGAAAAACGGCAGGTTAGGTCAGACCTATAATGTCGGAGGTCGCAATGAGCGTACTAATTTGCAAGTCGTGGAGGCGATTTGCGATATTTTGGACGAAATCGCACCGACATCTTACTCGAGACGAGACTTAATCGAGTTTGTGCCGGATCGGCCAGGACACGATTATCGCTACGCAATCGATGCGTCGAGGCTGGAAACTGAGCTCGGTTGGAGAGCCGAAGAGACCTTTGAAACGGGATTGCGTAAAACGATCCAGTGGTATCTGGACAACCCGGATTGGTGGCAACCACTGCGGAACGCCGCGTAGGCAGTCGCGCGCGTTGGCCTCGTTAGGCGAACAGATTCTCCAAGCAAACGGCCCGGATCACTGGGCCAGGTCATGCCGATATGAATTTTCAAAGTCTTTCTCAGTCATCGTGGATGCGACTGGTTTGATCTTTTGCAAGAAGACCGTAAGAGGCGTCGAAGTTGAAAGTTTCTTCGGAGCGGAAATTGTCATTGGAAGTTGTTGAGTTAGAAATCCCCGACGTCAAACTCATTACGCCGAGACGGTTCACTGATGCGCGCGGTTTTTTTGTCGAAACGTATACAGAGCAACGGTTTATAGACGTCGGCATCAATGTTCGTTTCGTTCAAGATAATCACTCGTTTTCTGTGAACGCGGGAACCATTCGCGGACTGCACTATCAAAGCCCGCCTTTTTCTCAAACAAAGCTGGTGCGGGTGCTTGCTGGATCCATTATTGACGTTGCGGTCGATGTGAGAAAAGGCTCGCCGTATTTTGGCAATTGGGTGCGCGCTGAACTAAGCGCCGAGTCGGGTAAACAAATATACATTCCGTCCGGATTTTTACACGGATTTGTGACCTTGGAGCCAAACACAGAAGTCGCTTACAAGGTCGACGCGTACTATTCTGCGGACAGTGATGGCGCCGTCCGTTGGGATGATGAAACGCTCGGCATCGACTGGGGAATATCGCATATATCGGCGACAGTATCAGAGAAAGACCAACAGGCCCCATCGTTCACCGAGTTTGCGTCGCCCTTCACCGCTTAATCTGCGTTGATGAACAAATCGAAGCTTGTGACGATATGGTACAACATACTTGCGGGCACAGAATTGGTTGATCGCTTCCCTGTCTGGCTAATTTCATCCACCCATCCACCAGGTGGCCCGGCCTCGAGAAAAATCTCTTTAATGCGCGCAAACATACTTGCTGTGGTGAAATCAAATTCAATCTCAGGATGATAAGCGACGGCTCTCAACCTTTCCAATTGATGCCAGAGCCGCGAGCCTGAGTTGAGGACCACATCATCCGCTTGGACCAAATTGTGCGCAAAACCCGTCTCGGAATTTATCCCGCTTTCATCCGCCCGCTTGATTAACCTTCGGCGCCAGCTGCCGGTGTCATGGCCGGTTAGCTTTTCGTACTGATAGAGCAAGGTTGCCCACTCATAATGGTGACCGGGTTCAAACACGGTCTCGTTTTGGCTGCCATCCAAACACCAATCCGTGGTGAAAAACTCCGCCATGACGTTATTCGCGGGATTAAAGAACTTTGTTTCGAACAAGCGAACACATTCGGCGGCGCGATCGAGGGCGTGCTTGGCGCCCGTTGCAGCATAGTAAGCCATCATGGCTTCTAGGAGGTGCATATGCGGATTGGCCCGGCGGGGCAGCACGTCTGGTTTCGCTTCAAACCACCCCCCATGCGACGCATCTTTGAGTTCGGAATCGATAAAAGCAATTGCGTCATCGGCGATTTTCAGGGCGGTTTCATTGCCGGTGATCCGATAGGCGGTTGCGCCTGCTAGAATCATAAAGGCGTGATCATAAAGGTCCCTGCGATCATCAATTGGGGTACCGTCCGGCCGAACTGTGTGGACCCAACCGCCATCCGGATGGCGCAGTCGATCGTTAATATAAGCAACGCCTTGATCGACCAGCCCACTTGCTTTGTCGGTCCCGGGCCAGCCCATTTCAATGGCTTTTGCGAAGCTGAAGACTTGTCGGGCTTGCACGCGAACGCGGCGATCAGCAGTGACGTCGGGGACCCCATCCATACTAAGTTGTTCGACGAACCCCCCTTGGACCGCGTCCCAGGCTTTTTCTGACCAAACGTCAAATGCCGCCCAGAGCCAATTTCGCGCTCGATCGATTATTTCAGGCGAGAGACCGAATTGACGTCCCCGGGATTGGACCTCAGCACCCAGCGCCTTGACCGCCGCGGCGTCATACGTTGGGGCGATCATAACTTCGTCCCGCGTCGCAACAATGGCGAGATCCTGAACCCCGCTTACGGCGATCATAGGTCCCTCCGATCGGACATAGAGCCCTGACGACTCGCGTACGATCGCTGGTCCACAGATGTGGTTTTCGGTTTCGGTTTTCGTCAACAAACCATGCAATGCCGGATAACCGCCCACATCATCCCAGTCCATGTCTACCGGGATCGTCACAACTGTCTTGGCTTTCTCCATAACCGCGTAGTCGATGGAAATGCTCGGCGTGCGATGAAATGCGATCGGCTCAAGCCGAGTGATGGTTGCATCGCGCTTGCCAAACGCGCTACGCACGCCATCAAGAACTTTTGGAGCGTACCTTTCCAGAGCCGCCAACATAGTATCCACGCGAAACATGAATATGCCCGCGTTCCAATAATAATTGCCCGCTGCGAGATAAGCCTTTGCATCCTGCAAGGGCGGCTTCTCGACAAACTCTTCAACGCTTACCGTTTCGTTCAGTTCACTGGCTTTGGTTGCCCGAATGTAACCATACTCCGTTGCGGGCCGGGTCGGTTTAATCCCAAACGTCGCGATTTGACCGTTTTCACCCGCGGCAACGGCCTCCATTATAGCTGCATGGAAGGCAGGAACGTTTCTTATACTATGATCAGCGGGGCAAATCAGGAGCAAATCTTCAGGCGCGCAAGCGAGGCAGGCCGCTGCGACCGCGGGCGCGGAATTGCGTCCGAAAGGCTCTAGAATTTTATAAGCCTCCGGTAGGGTTTGTTTCAGCAGAGCTTCGTGTCGCGCCGATCCAATCACAATTGGGGTCGAGAAAGAAACCTGTGTTTCAGTGTCGGCTTTGAAACGCTCTGCGGTCTCCTGCAACATTGTCTTGTCGGAGGTCAGCGCCAGGAATTGTTTTGGGCGCTCTGGCGTGGAGAGTGGCCAGAGCCGTGTCCCAGACCCGCCGCACAAAATGACTGGGTGAATCGTCTTTGTCATATGTTTCGCCAACGCCCGCTTAGATCTGGCTTCGTCTCAATGTCCGCATTTAAGTGCAGGATTCGTGCCGTGCAAAACCCGATATTTACACTACGCCTATGGCAAGGCAGTCATGAACATGCAACAGCCCGACAGGCTGATGTGCAGCGTCGACGATGAACAGAGCGGTGATTTTAAACTCGCTCAGCATGGCAAGCGCTTCGGCGGCGAGCCCATCTTCGTGGATTGTTCGGGGATTGCGCGTCATGATGTCTGTAGCGGTTTTGCCTTCTGTTGAGCCCAGTAATGCTCGGCGAATGTCGCCATCGGTGACGATACCAATGAGTTTTTCAGTCTCCACAATACCGCAGCAGCCAAACCCACCTTGAGTGATGGCGCTGACCACGTCTTCAAACTTTGCACCCGGTCCACATAGAGGCATCTCTTTATGGTGCATCAAATCCGTGACCCGTTTTAATGCCGCCCCCAATTTTCCGCCCGGGTGAAACGTATGAAAGTCACGCTCGCTAAAGCCGCGCTGCCGAAGCAAAGCGACGGCCAAGGCATCGCCCAGTGCAAGCATTTGCGTCGTCGACGTGGTCGGCGCTTTGGTAATCCCGCAGGCTTCCGGCGCGCGTGGGACCAAAAGCGCAATGCTGGCGGCATTGGCGAGGGTCGAGTCAGCGCCCGACGTCATTCCAATAAGGGGAATATCAAAGCGTTCGCAATAGCCAATAATATCGCCAAGTTCAGGTGTCTCACCTGAGTTTGAGAGAGCTAAAACGACATCCTCATCCGCGATCATGCCCAAATCGCCATGACTGGCCTCACCGGGGTGGACATAGAGTGCCGGGGTTCCGGTCGAGGCCAGCGTCGCTGCGATCTTCCGCGCGACATGCCCAGACTTGCCCATGCCGGTCACAATGGTCCGTCCAGAAGCTGCGAACATCGCGCCAACCGCTGAGACAAACGCGCTCGAAAGTGGAGCGTGCTCATTTGTCAAAGTATCCACTAAGGCGTCGAGGCCCAGCCGCTCGGTCTCTAAAACTTCAATCGCCGTACGCCGGGGCGAAGACATCTGCAAAATCCTTACTATCGAATTGTACGACCAACGGCCTCAACTATAGTCTTGCCAGCGCGGTTTAAACCAGTCTGCAAACTGTTCCAGACCTTCTTGCAGGCTCACGCGCGGTGCATAGCCAAGTTCGCTGCGCGCGCGATCAATGTCGGCCCAGGTTTTTTCCAAATCCCCTTTCTGCATCGGTTCATAGGTTTTTTCAGCCTGGATACCAATGCCGGCTTCGGTGAGCTGGATCAAATCCATCAAGGGTTCGGGGCGGTCATTCCCAAGATTATAAATCCGATGCGGCACCGGCAAATCCAGCGCCGTCACAGGGCGGTCAAGGGCGGCAACGCTGCCATCGACGATGTCATCAATGAACGTAAAGTCTCGGCTCATTTTGCCATGATTGAAGATCTGGATCGGCTCGCCTTTGAGAATTTTCTCCGCAAAGATCCAATAAGCCATATCCGGCCGACCCCATGGACCATAGACGGTGAAAAACCTTAGCCCCGTTAGCGCTAAGCCATACAAACGCGCATAGGATTGAGACATCACTTCGTTCGATTTCTTCGTCGCGCCATAAAAGGAAACCGGGTCATCGGTTTGATCTGTCTCTGAAAAAGGGATCTTCGTGTTGCCGCCATATACCGATGAAGATGAAGCATAGACCATGTTTTGAACCGATAGGACCCGCGCCAATTCGAGAATCGCAAAATGTCCTTCAAGATTGGCTTCAGTGTACGCGGCTGGGTTGTGCAGCGAGTAACGAACACCAGCTTGCGCCGCCAAATGCAGAATATGTGTGGGAACGCGGCCATTTAAGGTCGTTTGCATTGCATCCAGGGCGGCAACATCCACCTGATGAAACGAAAAGTCGCCATCGGCGCAGAGCGCTGAGAGGCGATCGCGTTTCAGCCGAGCGGAATAATAATCGTTCAAATTATCGAAGCCGATGACAGATCGCCCCTGCGCCAACAAGCGTTGGGCGACGTGTGCGCCGATAAAGCCAGCAACTCCAGTGATGAGGACGGTCATATGTTTCCTTCGGGCCCGGCGTCGATCGCCATGGCGCTGTGTCACTTAAAGCGATTGCGCTGGTTCGAACATATAGTGGCTGCCAATTTATGATTGCTAAACCGGAACGCGAAAACCGACGCAAGCCGATCGAGCGATTTCAGTCTGTCACTTGGAAATGCGCAATGGCTTGATTATGCGCATAACGATATTGAAAAGAAGGGCTCAGAAAGCTCTGATATGAAGACGCTTATTGTTATTCCGTCGCGGTTTGCTTCGACCCGGTTTCCGCAAAAGCCATTGCACATGATTGCCGGTCAAAGTCTGTTGCAGCGCGTCGTCTCTATCGCGCGCGTTTGTGCCGACCAAAGCGCTGACATTTCCTATGTGGTGGCGACCGATCATGCGGCGATTGAAGCCCATGCGATGGAGATTGGGGCCCCCGTTGTGATGACGGATCCGGGGCTGCCGTCGGGCACGGATCGAGCCTTGGCCGCAGCGGATTTGGTTGCACCGGACGCTGATTTCATCGTCAATTTGCAAGGCGATGCGCCGTTCACACCGCCAGCTTATATCACCGCCCTGATCGCGGCCGGGGAGACATCCTCCTGCGATGCCGTAACGCCCATCGTACAATTGTCTTGGCCGGCTTTGGATGAGGTGCGTGCGCGCAAAAAAGAGACGCCGTTTTCAGGAACCTCATGCGTGGTCAACGGCCAAGACGAGGCCCTTTGGTTTTCTAAGACGATTTTGCCGGCGATCCGCAAAGAAGCGCAGTTACGGGAAACCGAGCCCCTTTCACCGGTCTGGCGGCATATCGGCTTGTACGGCTATAAGCGCGCCGCGCTCGAGCGTTTTGTCCGCCTCCCAGAAGGATATTATGAAGCGCTCGAAGGGCTCGAACAATTGCGGTTTTTAGAAAATGGCATGACGATCCGGGCGGTGAAAGTGCCGGCGATGCCAAGCGCAATGTGGGGCATTGATACACCGCAAGATGCAGCGCATGCCGAACAGCTGATCGCGCAGCATGGTGAACCGCTCGCGGGGGCGTCCGAATGACGGATATCTATATCGTTCGGCACGGCAATACATTCGATAAAGGGGATGTGGTGACACGCGTGGGGGCGCGCACCGATTTGCCGCTGTCTCGATCAGGACAAACACAAGCAAACGCGCTCGCACGGCATTTCGTTGAGTTATATCCCAAGGGCTTCGACATGGCGTTTTGCAGCTCGCTCTTGCGGACGCGGCAAACCGCAGAAACCATTCTCGCCGCTTACGATACGGCGCCCGATCTCAGAACGCTCGAATTTTTGCGTGAGATTGATTATGGACCGGACGAGAACCAGCCTGAAGAAAAGGTCATCGCGCGCATTGGCGAAGCCGCCCTCGAGGCTTGGGATCGCGATGCGGTCCCTCCGCCCGGTTGGGACGTTTCACCGGATGACTTGATTGCGGAATGGGCCAGCCTGCTAAACACACTGTCCGCGCCGCAATCATTCCCGCCGGTGCTGATTGTGACGTCAAACGGGAT
>JBCCXW010000153.1:0-7660 GCA_039191105.1 Pseudomonadota bacterium | reverse complement strand
GCGAATAAATCGGGCTGACGCTTTGGAACTGCGCTTTCAAAATCGCAGGTGACGATCTCCGTCAACGGTGCTGAGCTCTTCCAGCCATGGCGGTGATAATGAGTATCCACGCCGACGCCGCATTCCATATCGATGCCGGTTTCAGCATAGAAGCGTTTCCACTTCTCCGGCTCGTTGCGATCATAACATTGCACGCCTGAATATCGGAACGGTGCTGACCCTTGCGGGATGATGAAGGCCCCATAGGATGCCAGCTGGCCGGCAATATCGATCACCTTGTACTCGAATTCAGCGCCGGAATAGTTCGGACTTTTAAGTGGGGCTCCGCCCGTTCGCCCGAAGGGTGGGTTAGCGATTGCGCAGTCAAATGACCCAAGTTCGCGCCAGACATCTCCGATATTTGCGTTGATCCAGTTTGCTTCGGGCAACAGTTTCTTGCCGACCGCGACATAGGCTGGATTGACCTCAACGCATGTGATGTTGGGTATTGATCCTGAAAATTTTCGGCGGTGCAAGACCGCAAAAGCCAAGACCCCGATCCCGGCACAGAGATCGATAATGGTGTCGCCGCAGGCATCGAAAGCAAAATCCATTGCCATATCGATGGGGGTAAAGAAGGCCCCGGAGGCAGTAATGTCATTCACTGATCCCTCGTGCCAGTTTTGGTGGATCGCCCACTGATCGTCTAGGGTGAGCTTGTCCTTTGCGAGCAACGCTTCCGCGCTGCGATGATTTCTTAGCTGAGCTTTAGAGAGCTTTGCCATGATAGGTCTCCTTGTTTGGAGCCGCTGCGGCGCGAGGTTTGATCCACGCGCCGCGTTTCGGCTTAGTTCTCTGGGTTCCAGATAATGGCGAAGACGCTTTCATCGTCTTGTCCGGCGGCAGGTCCGAGGTTCGCATAGAGGCGACGCGGTCCGAATTCCGGGGCGGCGAATGTCAGGCTGACATAGTCTTTACCTGATTTTTTGCCGGTCTTGTTCCACCCTGCACCGACTTCATACCGGCCTTCAGAAAAGACCCGGTAGTCGGGTTGGCGCTCATCGGTCTTATCCATGTTGGGCATGATTTCGATGCCGGTATCGATAGAGAGGGTTTTGAGCGATCCTTTGAACGCGTTCTTCTCAGGATTGTGGGTGACATAACCAATAGCTGACATTTTTATTTCTCCAGTTCATCAGCTGGGGGAATTCCCTGCCGACGCTGGACCGTGAAAGGCGGGCGCGAAGGCGCTGCATCCGCAGGCCAATGCAATTCAAACGAAAATCAAAAAAGGATTGGCCAGGACCGTAGCGAAGCGGAGGACCGCCAGCGGGTAAAATAATTTGTACCGCGAGGAATTGGCGGCCCGGCCGCCAAGGGGAAACTTATTTTCCCGCCAGGTTTCAGCGAACTTTCGTCGGTCGCCTTAGGTCCTTTGTCGTCGGCGGCAGGGCATTCCCACGGGCTATGAACACGCGGACTAGAAATAAATATGTGTCAGCGTGTCTGTCATCTGTTCCAATCGTGGGACGTTTTTTAGAATCGTGCGCTCTCAAATGAGACGCCAGAAATCTGTATATCGACTGAATCTGCCCGCCTCGCCAGCTCAACGCCGGGCGTTTTAGATAGCCGAAAGGTCGCACGCGGATTAGGGAAAGGCCCTTGGATCAACACTTAATGGAAATGACCCATGATCGCCAGTAACGTCCGTCTAGGAGATTTAGTCCGGAGGCCGCTTAGGGGCGAGTTTAAGCCGCACGCATTGATGGCGAGATCAGCGCTAATTGGTGTAAGCTTGATAGCCGCACATTAATCCTAGTAGGAAGAGAGCAAGGCCTGCACCAATAAACGCGATTGATCCGGATCGGTCTGCTTGCTGCAATGAGCGCAATCCTAATTCAGGAATCAATAAACTCAGGCCAACTTTCAGCATCAACAAATGTCCGTAGATTGTGACAAAGATGTTGGGCCAAGTCCAATCCTGGTGGAACGAGACGATCAAAATCGCGGGCCAAAGTTCAAGCATGAAAGTACGCCAGACGACGCCAGCATGGCCCATTTTCGCGAGCCCGTTAAAAAAATCGAGCCACATCTTTTTTTGAAGGATGTGACTGAGCCCCAAAAGAATGAGCGGGAGCGCAAGCACGCCTTGTATAACGCTGATCGACGCCTCGGTGGTGAACATGACGCCACGATACAGAATTCACCGTCGCGATGCCAGAGGCTGATCTAGGGTGCCTTGCGCCATCGGAGCAGAGGCTGATGTGGGGCGAGTTTAAGCCGTTCGAAGCTTCAACTACTGGCAATCAATAGTACCTTAGACTTTCTCAAGCCATTTGGCCGGGATTTCGATGTCCGAGCCATCAGTCCATTCAACCACATGGCAATACCCACCTATTTCCGCACCCGTTTGTTCCGCGCGGATTTCAGTCTCGATCAAATCAACTGAGCAAACCGAACCAATTTTTCCGGGTTCGAAATTATGCGGCGCATTCTTCGTAACCCGAACGGTATCGCCCCAAGTAAATTTCGACATTAGGTTTCTCCTGTGCAAGAGGCCTTTGTGGGGCGAGTTTGCGACTCTCCCCCATAGTTCGATTTCGACTTCGGAATGTCGAATTGAGCAAGACATGCAAAGTGAGGTGCGCCTAGAGTGGGCCTGTGTATTCTTGGGGTGCAGATGCCAAAACAAAAAAATCTAGCGCAGTACGAACAGCGTTTACTTCGTGTCTTGTCTTATATTTACGAGAACCTGGATGGCGATCTCAGTCTCGACACCTTAGCTGCAGTGGCCAACATGTCGCGTTTCCATTGGCACAGGGTCTTTTCAGCGATGACCGGTGAGACGATCTCGGACCTGATCAAACGTCTCCGATTAAACAGAGCTGCAAATATCTTGGTTTTGGATGATTGTCCTGTTTCGGAAGTTGCCAAACAGGTTGGATATCGCAATGTTTCTGGATTTTCGCGGGCATTCAGCCACGCGCATGGAACGCCCCCGGCGGAGTTTAGAACCAGAGGGAAGCAGGTTTCCAATCAGCTGCTCAACAGTACCGCAAAACGAACTCCGTTCCCGGTTGTAATGTCGAGGCGAATGCCCAAACAGGCCGCGGGCGTTCTGCACAAAGGCTCTTACACAAAAATTGGAGCGGCTTTCCAGAAATTGGGCGGTATTCTGGCGTCGCGCTCTTTGTTTGAGCATGTCTCCGGCTTGTTCGTTATTTACCACGATGCACCAGGCTCAAAGGCACCCTCGGAAATGTCCGCCCACGTTGCGGTCGAAATTGGCGATTGCTTCCCAGGTAGTTTGGACGAGTTGGACTATTTCGAATTAGCTGGCGGAAATTATGCCACGATGCAGCACCAAGGGTCGTACGCGACACTGAAGGCTGCCTACACATGGTTGTACGGCACATGGCTGCCTGGATCTGGGCATGAAGCGAGAGACGCTCCGCCTATAGAATTCTACGTAAACGACCCCAAGACGACCCCAACAGCTGAACTCCGCACTGACATTCTTGTTCCTCTTCAATAAACATATCAACGAATAACTTGAATTACTTTGAGCGACCGGTTTAGGGCGTCTTAAGTCATTGATCATTAAGCAGTCGAACGTCAAAAACAGGCCAGTCTACACCATGCTGACTGAGTAAGGACTCTTAGACACGTCGGTTTTTACCTTACTTCCAGCCGGACCCGCCCCGAGAGCAAAAGGCATGTCGGACTGCGACCTCAACCGCCAAAATGATATGTATTGAAAGCAATCCCATCCATCTGGACCCGGACGCACGAGCGCGCGGAGGGAATCAATCGTCGCGCCGCAGTCGACATCCTCCAAGACATCAGCGCCGCCCGGCAACCCGGACGGCGCTCGCTTTGCAAGACAGTTACCTAGCGTGGAGGCGCGCTAGGCGGCGTCTTGCAAATCGGGGGCGGTGTCAGCTTCCGCCGCCTTTGGGTGAAACAGGCTTTCTATCCGGTTCCAATTGTCTGCCGGACTTGATGCCGCTTTTGGCAGATACCGTGTCGGCGGGATGGCCATAAAGCCCGGGCGCCAATCTGGATTTGGCGCGCACCCCTCACCGACGATCCGTTTCCCAATCGCCGTGCGCTGGGCTTTAGCCGTCTCGGTCAGCATGGAGGCCGCAACACTCCGTCCCGCCAAATCGCCCAGCATGGAATTGACCAGTCTCTTATCCCGAAGAAGGGCAAACAAGCCGGGCTCAGGTTTCCAATAATCCTCGATATTGGTGTCACAGGCAAAGAGCACCGCTTCAACGGTGGCATCGCCATGCGCCAATGTATCGGCCATGACAAAGGCGAGGATTTGCAAGATGTTTGCGTCTTCCATGGTCAGGAAGGCGGCAAAGAGCTGGCACAGCCCGTAAGAGTCACCATTGCGTTTGATCGAGGGGCATGCGCCATGGGCCGTCAGGAGATCGGCGACCTTCGCCTGCGCTTCTGTCATCTCGGTTTCAGCGCGTGAGGTCTCTAAGCTCGCTTCAGTCGTCTCCTTGCGAGAGACGTGGGTGTGCTCACGAATGGTCCAAAGCGGACTATCGGCCATGGCATGGGCCAGCATCAAGCGCAGCGCAATGCCTGGGTCTTTCAAGAGCGAGGCGCGCGCTGCCCCATGCCGGTGCAGAGCGACATATTCAGTCAATGGGCCGGACAGTTCCGGCTTGATGGCCGCATCTTCGGTCTTGCCCTTCTTGGCTTTGTCCTGCTTGGCAATCGCGCTTTTGTTTAGATAGCCCTCGTGCACATTCACGCTGCCATCATGGCGGATTTCAATAATCACTTTGCCGCCTTTGGTGCGTGCGCGTTTGGCATAGTCCCATGATTGGAAATACTGGCCTCGGTCCAAAACGATGACATCGGACCAGCCTGCCGCTCGAAAAGTCTCGACCTGCTCGGCTATCGCGGCTGATTGGTGTTTCCAGAATGTGTCAGTGTCAGCAAACACGCCGCATTCACCAAACAGATCACCAATCACGTGCCCCTCATAGGTCTCAAGATCAAACAGTGCTTTGTCGGTTGTGATCGTATTGCCGCCCGTGATCCATGCTTTGCAGTGCTGGCCGGTGGGGGCGTGATCATCGTCGGATTTATAGAGCGCCATCCATTCGGCTTGCTGATCTTCCGAAGCGAGCGTTAGCGCGCGTATCGTCCGCACGTCAATTTTCTCTTGATCATAGAGCCTGCGGATGGGCGCAATCAGTGAGGCTAAAGCTAGCACCCGGCGCACATAAAGCTCGGTCACGCCAAATTGCGTGCCAATATCATCAACACTGCGGCCCTCATCGGCGAGGCGTTTAAAGGCTGTGAACTGCTGCATTTCAGTGGCGGGCAAGCGCGCGACATTTTCCAAAAGCGAGGCTTCAATGGCGATAGCATCATCGCTATCGCTAAGGATGGCGCATGGAATCTTGCCTGCCTTGCCGGTCTCTTTCTCGACTTCTTGCAAGGCGAAATAGCGCCGCCGTCCGGCTATCACGCCGTAGCCATTTCCTTCGGGGCGCACCAAGAGCGTCTGGCGCACGCCATGGGCGCGGATGGATGGCAAGATGTCGGCGATATCCGGCTTTTTGCGCCCATGACGCATATTGAGTTTTGACACGTGAAGCTCAGTGAGCGGAATGGTTTTGAGTTGTAACTGGCCCATGATTTGTCCTCCATTGGCACTTTTTTGGCGCGGGGGTTGAAAGACCGATGTTAAGGAAACGCCGCGCCGCCGCGTCCATCGGGGTGACGGCAGTCAGGCGGCATCGGCAACCTGAGTTTGGTTTTGAAAGGCGAGAATAAAATCAGCCGCTTTTGAGGCGAGCGAGGCAGCTTTAAAGATCGCCCGCTTGTCATTTTGCAGGACCTTGAGCCATTCGCCGATATAGTCAGCATGCCGGACGGTTGGCGTGATTTGCAGCGAGGCCAGCACGAAAGCGCTCGCCATCTCGGCGACTAGTTCTTCGCGGGCATAGTCTTTGGTCCCGTGGCTGGTGGTGAGTTTGCGATCCAGCCTGTGGCTCGCGCCGCTCCAATGCCCAATTTCATGAAAACACGTTCTGTAGAAATTGATCTGTTCAAAGAAAGCTTGTTGCGGCGGGACTTGGATATAGTCCTCACTTGGAACGTAATAGGCGCGGTCTCCGCCGATGCGGAAATCTGCACCCGTCGCTTCTATCAGAGCCTCGGCATGGGGGATCGCCTCGCGCTCAGGCAATGGCGAGGCGAGCGCATGCACGTCAGCGCTCAAGCCTTCGCATTGGCTGACATTGAACACGGTGTAGCGTTTCAGGAAGCCAATGCGCTGCGGGTCCCGATCCTCACTCGCCGCCTTTTCCTTTTCTTCCTTCGGCTTGAACGTATCGGCATAGACAACCATGGTGCCGCGCTCGCCTTTGCGGACATTGCCACCAAGCGCGAGGGCCTGTTTAAACGTCACCCATGATTGTTTGACGTGCCCGCCATCAATGGCAGCGGCCCAAAGGAGTAGGATATTGATCCCGGAATAAGTCCGGCCCGTCTGGGCATTTTCGGGAAGGCCCAAAACGGTCCCGCCAATGTCTGAGCGCGAAGCCCATGGCTGCACCCAAGGCACACAGCCTTGCTCCAGCTGGGCAATAATAGTGTCTGTCACCTCTTGATAGAGATCGCGGCGTGGTTTTTTCTGGCGGGCCATCTCTCAGACCCTCCAGAACACGTGGCAATCATCTTCCAAGACGATGATGAAAACAGACCCGGTCTCAATCAGGTTTTGGCCAAAGCCTGCCAGCTCAAGCGCTTCAAGCGCCATATCCGGGTGCGTCCCAAACCGCTCGGCGGCAACCTCTTCGGCGAAATCCTCAAAGCAATCGAACGCGCCTGCATAATCATCAAAACAGGCGAGCGCCGCGTCCACATCGTCAAAGCGCTGAATGAGCGCGCCAACCAGTTCAGCCCCGCGTAACGAAACCACGCCCGCCACCCGCGCAACGGTCTCAACTGGGGCATCAGGAACAAGCTCCAAAGCCTCAGCCCAAAGCTCCGGGCTGCACTCAAAGGCCAATCGTTGCTCGGGAGATTGATCCCCCGGATCAATCACTTGCCCTCGCACCCCCCGGCCAAAGGCCGGAACCCATCCCAGTGCCTCCACAGGCTGGTTAGTCTCAATTTCAAGCACTATCATCGCCGCATCCTCCAATCCAAGTGCGCGTTCTTTCCCCCGCAGGGCGGGGGTCGTGAGCGCCGGAAACCTTGGGCGAACAAGGAGCGGGCAATGAAGCGTATAATTAGATCAGCCGAATACAGACGAAGTCCTGTTTTGTAGGACGCTATGGAGCAACACAGAGGCTTCAGTCCCAAAACAGGTTGCGTGGTCCGCGCCCCAGGTTACCGGATCAAGCGTCGACCCCCGACCTGCAAAGGGGAAAGATAAAAAAGAGCCATGGGCCGAAAGGCCCATGTCCTTATGGAGGATGGCTCATAATCGCTCTTAGACTACCCCGGACAAGTCGGGCGTCACCCGAATGGGACAAGACAGCCCTGCTGGCTTGGTCGGAGCGATAGCACGCGGTCGGCGCAGCCGATGGCCCAAAATAACAGGTGGAACAAAGACCTTAGTGCAATTTCTGCTAGACTGAGCCTGTATACTGAGGAGGCTTCATGTTCATTGAACGGGCGATCATCAAAAACTATAAAGGGC
>JBCCXW010000152.1:0-7802 GCA_039191105.1 Pseudomonadota bacterium | reverse complement strand
TCTGCGGCGCAAGCAGCCATTGCCGCAGGGCGGGTCCGAGTGAATGGCGGCACGGTCACCAAGCCCTCTGAAAAGATCGCCCGTGATGCGCGCATCGAGGCGACCAAGGCTCACCCTTGGGTTTCGCGCGCGGGGATCAAGCTGGCGCACGCCATTGATCAGTTCGAAATTGAGGTCGGGTCAAACGTATGTCTCGACCTGGGGGCTTCAACGGGTGGGTTTACGGACGTATTGCTGGCACATGGCGCAGCCTCCGTGGTTGCGGTCGATGTTGGGCGCGGGCAGCTTCATCCGCGCATCGCGGGCGAGCCGCGTGTGACGGCGCTAGAGGGCCAAGATGCGCGCGCCTTAACCGCCGAAAAAATCGGCGCCGCGCCATCAATGATTGTGTGCGATGCGAGCTTTATTTCTTTGCATAAGCTGTTGCCAGCGCCCTTGGCGCTGGCGGCCGATAACGCCGTTTTGATTGCGCTGTTTAAGCCGCAATTTGAAGTCGGCCGGAAACATGTTGGCAAAGGCGGGATTGTCACCAACTCGGCCGCGATCACCTTAGCCGAAACGGCTTTTGTCGAGTGGTTGACCGCACAGGGCTGGCCCGTCATCGGGCGTACGGATAGCCCGATCAAAGGCGGCGATGGCAATGCGGAACGGTTGATCTATGCGCGGCGGGATTAGCCTGCAGGGCCACGCGGACTTGGGCCGGATTGGCGCCGGTTTAGGAAGGCTAACCGTTCGAAAAGAGCGACATCTTGTTCGTTCTTGAGCAGCGCGCCGTGCAACGGCGGCGTCAGCTTCTCAGGGTCTTGCTCGCGTAGTGTTTCGAGATCCACATCTTCATTCATCAGCAATTTGAGCCAGTCGAGCAGCTCTGATGTCGATGGCTTCTTCTTCATCCCAGGAACCTCGCGCATCGAGTAAAACGTCGTCAGCGCATCCGAAACGAGCTTCTCTTTGATGCCGGGATAGTGCACGTCGACAATCTCTTTCATTGTCTGCTCGTCGGGGAACTTAATGAAGTGGAAGAAACAGCGACGCAGGAAGGCGTCGGGCAGCTCTTTTTCATTGTTTGAAGTGATGATCACGATGGGCCGCTGTTTTGCTTTAATTGTTTCATCGGTCTCGTAGACATAGAATTCCATCCGATCGAGCTCTTGTAGTAAGTCATTTGGGAATTCGATATCGGCTTTGTCGATTTCATCGATCAGCAGGATTGGCCGTTTATCAGCGGTAAACGCCTCCCACAGCTTCCCTTTTTTGATATAGTTTTTGACATCTTTAGCGCGCGCTTCGCCCATTTGACCGTCGCGCAGGCGAGAGACCGCATCATATTCATAAAGACCCTGCGCAGCTTTCGTGGTCGATTTGATATGCCATTCGATCAGCTCGCAGTTCAAAGCTTTCGCGACTTCGATTGCCAGCACAGTTTTGCCAGTGCCTGGCTCACCTTTGATTAGAAGCGGCCGTTCGAGCGCGATGGCAGCATTTACAGCGACCCGCAAATCTTCAGTTGCGACATAGTTCTCCGTGCCTTCAAAGCGCATAGCGGGACCTCTTATTGACGTTTCGTAAGAGGATAAGCGGCGCGCGCCCAGAAGCAAGCATTAACCCGGCGACAGGACTGTGATTCGCGAAATGGCGCGGAATCGGCCAATACCATCCGCAGGTAAACCTCTGATCGCAATATGGATTCGCCCCAGCGTTACGAATTCGAAAGTCCGCGTTAACCATTTCCTCTTAGCTTTTTCTCAATCTAGGAGCATGGTCTATGCCGCTAAAATTGTCGCTTAAGCCAAAAGAGGCGGTCGTCGTGAACGGCGCCGTTCTTCGCAATGGCGATCGGCGCGGCACCATTTTGCTGCAAAATCATGCGCGCGTATTGCGCCAAAAAGATGTGCTGGATCCTGAGCGCACACAAAGTCCCGTTGAGCATTTATATTTTGCCGTGATGCAAATGTATTTGACCGGCGAGACGGACGGTCAGCTCTACGATCAAGCGGTCACGGCGATCGCAGCAGCCATGAATGAGACTTCGAGTGATGACGGGCGGGAACATCTTTTACAGATTTCAATGGCGTGCGCCGCCGGCGAAACCTATCAAGCGCTGTCTCTATGCCGGAAACTGCTAAGAGCGGCGGGGACGGGGAATGGCTGATAAATCGAGCATGATAGAGCTTCCAGATACCCCCCCAATTGTCTCGCTGGACGAAGGCATTTCAATGATTGAAGCTGGTCAAGCGCCAGAGACAATTTGCGTTGATATCGGCCATGAGGTTTTGCTGCGGGCAAATGGCGAAAAGGGTTTACCGGGATTGCTACAGCGCTTGCGAGGCCATCGCATGATCCTCGCCATGTCGGAAGGCGAGATTGCCCCAAGCGTCGTGCCTCTGCGCTCTGGCAAACCAGAGATGCATCCCGATGTGGCAGAAATCCTCGACGCACTGAAAGATCGAGGATAGAGGGCACCCTCCACGCGCGTGCGAAGGGGGTTTCATGTCTGGTGAATTCATTGCGATTTTTGTGGCGTCGTTTGTCACATTTTTTGTCCTGATCGATGCCCCTGGTGTCGCCCCGGTTTTTGCGTCTTTGACGGCGCGTGGACCAGCACAGTATCGTCGGTCAATGGCGGTGCGGTCGGTTTTGGTCGGCACTCTGATCATTTTCGGTTTTGCCTTTTTTGGCGCTTGGTTGCTGAACCAACTGCACATAACAATCGATGCGTTTCGCGCAGCTGGCGGGATCCTCCTGTTTTTGATCGCGCTCGACATGGTGTTCGAGAAGCGAACCGAGCGTCGAGAGCATCGCGCTGAATCGGTTCTGTCGGGATCGGATAAGCCGGATGAGAAGCCCGATGACATTTCGGTCTTCCCCGTTGGCATCCCCATGCTGGCCGGGCCAGGATCGATTGCGACTGCAATGCTCTATATGTCCCAACATGAAAGTTGGGTCGGCAAGAGTGCCGTCCTGTCCGCGATTGCGGTGAACATGGTGATTTGTTTGCTGATTTTTCTTGCGGCAGCACCTCTGGTCAAAGCCATGGGCGATAGTATCGCAGGCGCCATAACACGTATATTCGGCGTCATTCTTGCGGCGCTTTCTGTGCAGCTTATTATCGATGGGATTAAAGGCGCGTTCGGCCTTTAGCGTGATCGAATGGTTTCAGCTTGAGTCAGCGCCGACAGCGTGGTCCAAACCAGAGCCATTCCAAGCGCCATCAGACCCATCACCTGGAACACTAAGTTGCGGCTCCATTTGACGCCGATCTGCGCCATAGACAGAACATCCGGGCCCATTTCACGTGCCAAGGCGACGGAGCGATGGCTACCGGACTCAGAGAGCAGCAATGCCCGGCGCATATCTTCCGGTGTGGTTGCTTGTTCGACCAAAGTGATTGCCCCAGATGCGCTGGTCAGCTCAGCGATTCGGGCAATGATCATCATATCACGAGCCAGCCGCGCTTGCGCTTCGGGCTGGAGCGCGGCTTGAAACGCCTCAATCACTTTTTCGGTTCGCGCTTCGGTTGTCATAACTGCGTCGAAGGCCGTGGTCAGCCTGACCCTGAGAATGTCTTCGGGGAGCGCATCTTCAATGCGACTGCGTAAGTAGCGGACAAAGCGTTCGTTCAAACGGCCGGCACGATGCGCGCTGCGTAGAATAGAGGCGGCTTCGAAGACGGCTTGCGATTCAGGATTTGGATTATTTTGCGTCATCAGCCCCAGCGCGCGCAGACGCAATTGCAAGCTATCGACTTGCTCTCCGGCCACCCAGCGCTGGCTTCGGCGGGTCAGATCCGCCGGATCCCCAATCAAAAAGAACGAGCCCGGACCTGCAAAAGGCTCATTGCGCGGCGCCAACTGAACCGCGTCCGGCACGATGCGCGGCGTTTCGGCGGCTTCGTCCGTCAGCGGTGTTGCTTCACGCTCGGCGTCGGTGGTTTCGGGATCGTCTGTGGACGTATCTATCAGCGCTGATGCCGATGTCTCCGGCGGTGAAATAGAGCGTTGATAATTGGCGCGCAGATCTTCAGGTAAGAAAAGTAGGGCTGCGCGTGCAAGGCGCTGATCTCGACTGCCTGAGCTCTCAGCATCTGCGGCGGCCAAGACCGCTGCGGAGTCCTGTTTATTCAGCATCAATGGCGCCGCCAATAAATATCCACGCGCGGCGGAAAAGTCGCGCTCCTGCAGGGTCTGGTTGATGCGCTCTGCCCAGGCGCGGCGCTCTTGTCCGACCGGCGCGCTTAAGGCGCGAAACTCAGCTTCGATCGCTTGGCGCGTCTCTGTGCGGGCCTCGAGACTTAACGGGTCCGTCGCAATATCCGAGGTGTAGGCGGCAATTATGATCCGCGCGGCAAAAATCGGCAGTAGCAGAATGAGACTGTTGAACAGCAAAGACTGCCGCCAAGTTGACGGACGTTGGACTTCGCGTTGGCGCCAGCGGGAGGTCATATGCTCGGCTAGGTCCTGTCTTCTGTCTTGCGCAGATTCGTATTCCTTTAGCGCACAGAGCGCCCGCTTTAATCAAGTGTTCGTTACCGGAAGAACTGCAAAAGCCGTGCATAAGCCAAGCCCACGCCATATTTCGCCATATGATCTGCGGCCAATTGGTCTGATTATTGCGATTGCGTATCTAACGGGTCCGCAGTATAGGGCGCGCAAACTCGGTAGAGGATTTGATTCCATGGGCGACTTAGATCTGAATGGTTATAAACCGTCTGACAAAGAAGACTTCATGAATGCGAAGCAGAAGGCCTACTTTCGCAAGAAGCTTGAAGATTGGAAATCGGAAATTTTGGATGGGGCCAAGGTAACAATCGGTAATCTTCGCGCCGAATCATCGAACCATCCAGACCTGGTTGATCGTGCGTCAGCAGAGAGTGATAAAGCGCTTGAGCTGCGCACCCGCGACCGTCAGCGCAAACTGATTTCGAAGATCGAAGCGGCCATCCGGCGGATCGATGATGGGACCTATGGCTATTGTGATGACACGGGTGAGCCGATCGGATTGCGCCGGCTCGAAGCCCGGCCAACCGCCACGCTGAGCCTAGAAGCGCAAGAGCGCCACGAGCGCAATGAGCGCGTTGTGCGCGACGACTAGAATCGGCAAGTGTCTTGCGTGGACTCTAAAATCCTAACGCTTCATTAACCGTGTTAACGCACTGATAATAAATCGTTGGTCACAGGTGCAGAATGCGAGATGGTCAAGAACCTTCTGATCCGCTGAGCGGACGTGCAGACGCAGCTGACGATACGCTGGTCTTGCCCAATCGTCGAACGGTCCTAACGCCAGAAGAGATCGATGCGCTATTGCGGCCGACCTCGGCGTCTGCAGACCAAGCGCCATCGCCCACTATGCCGCAAGAGGTCAAAGCCAAACCGACCCCGGTCTTTGATGAAGCCGCGGCGGCAACAGACCGTCATGCGCGGACCCTCGGTTCGAAACTCGCCGCGGCGCTCGCACGTGGGACCGGCTTAAAGGCGGCGGTGATGGCGGTTGAGACGGCGACCCTCGCGCGCGAAGACTTACCGGCTTTGATGACTGGGAAATCAGCCGCCATTGCGTGCATTGGGCCCACGGAGACCGAGATCAAAGCCTTGATCTGTCTGCCCCCTCTCTGCGCGGATGCGATCATTGCGAACGCTTGTGGCGCCCGTGGATCGACTGGGCGGATCGGCGATGGTTGGAGCCTCAGCGCGATTGACTGTGCCCTGCTGAAACAACTGCTTGAACCGCTGGGTCCGGCCATGGCGGCCGGTATGACCTTACAGTCGATCGAAACAGACGTCCCCTATGTCACCAGTCTGTTGCCAGCCGTCCATGTTACTATCTCTGAGTTTTCAATCGAAGCGCACGGCCTCCATACCGAGCTTGCAGTGATTGAAACCAATTTAGATCCGGGCTCTGGCGCAACCCTCCTCGATACAACACGTCCCAAAGAAGCGCCCGTCATGGCGCTCGCGACGGCGCGACTCGCGAGTCTGAGCGTTCCATTGAGCCGGATCACGGCGTTGAAGGCGGGGGCCACGCTCCTGCTCGGTTTACCGCCCGATCAGCCCGTCGAGCTGCTCTCTGGGGGGCGGGACGGACCGCCCATCTATGAGGGGCGCATGGGTCGAAAAGGCAATAAAGTTGCCTTAAAAGTGATGAAGCGCTTGCGACCGCTGTCACGCGATTAAGGCGATACGGCATCAGCCAATATTGCCATGTTTTGCGATATGCGCATCGACGGCTTTGATCGCATCGTCCACCTTGTTTCCGGAACTTAAGAGCTCTGCTTCGCGCTGGGCCCAGAGACGCTTTTGGTAATTTGTTGAGATGATGTCTGTCACGACCAAAACCCCAACTACGAGATAGAAGCTCGACTTGCTCATCGCGTCGATCGGGAAGCTAAACAGTTTCAAATGCGCCAGGTGCGCGCCTTCCGTGACGAGCAACACGCCGACCAGAAACAGGATAAACAGACCCAGCACTTCGTACATGCGGTTCCGCTTGAGAAAGTCGGCGACATAATCTGCGAGCAAGATCATCACCACGCCCGAGGAGAGAATTGCGATCGCCATGATCCAGACCTGATAGTCTTTGCCTGGCTCGCAGCCGACCGCGCCCGCAATCGGATTGGCGATCAAGTCTGCTTTGCATTGCACGACTGTGCCTGTGAACGTGTTCAGCACATCGCCGGATGCGCTGACAATATTTGATACTTCAACATTGGCGATGGCCATCGCAGACAGGATCGAGTCAAACGAAAACACTAAGTTCATTGCGACAATCATCGCGATCGCTTGAAAGACGGATTTCGTCGCTGAGCCTTCTGTGTGTTCGATATGGTCGACCGCGAGCAAGTGATGGATCTCTTTAATTGCCGTGTAAATGATGAAGCCGCCACCGGCGAGCGTGACCAGCGCTTGCAACGTAAACTCGCCTTCGATCACGCCTTGAAGCGCGATGTTGAATAAGGGTTCCGCCAACAAAGCGAACAGATTGACGATGATGACCAGCAGTACGATCCGTAGAATGACGGCCAATCCGATTCCCCAGCGACGCACCATCGGGGCTTTCTCGGGGCCGACGCGCTGCGACTCAATCGAAATATAGAGCAGATTGTCGAAGCCCAGAACCGCCTGCAAAAGCAGCAGCATGAGCAGCGTAAACAACCCGCTCACAGAAAAAACTTCAGCTATAAATTCGGCCATCTCGACCCCCTTGGATGGTTCTCAAAGGGGGCGAGCTTACCCTGAGTCCGCGGGGTTGAAAGACTGGATTATGGGCGCCGGTTTGCGTGGGGTCCCGGTCGCGTCAAAGCGCGCTTAGAGCGCTTTGACGATATCCTCGACCATCTTCTTTGCATCCGACAGCAACATCATCGTATTGTCGCGGAAGAAGAGCTCATTTTGGATCCCCGCATAACCGGAGCCCATTGACCGCTTGATGAAGAGCACCGTGCCTGCATTTTCAACGTCGAGCACAGGCATGCCATAAATGGGCGATGTCGTGTCGGTCTTTGCCGCTGGATTGGTCACATCATTCGCGCCGATCACAAAAGCGACTTCTGAATTGCGGAAGTCTGAGTTGATGTCTTCCAGCTCAAACACTTCATCATATGGCACTTGGGCTTCGGCCAAGAGAACGTTCATATGTCCTGGCATCCGGCCCGCAACCGGGTGGATCGCATAGGACACATCGACGCCTTCTTCTTTCAACTTGTCGCACATCTCTTTTAGAGCATGCTGTGCTTGCGCCACTGCCATACCGTAGCCGGGGACGATGATGACTTTCGATGCATTCTTCATGATGAAGGCAGCATCTTC
>JBCCXW010000151.1:0-7844 GCA_039191105.1 Pseudomonadota bacterium | reverse complement strand
CTCTGACATCCTTGGCGACGAAGACCATCTCGGAGACATGGACTTTAAAGTGGCGGGCACTGAGAAAGGCCTGACCAGCTTGCAAATGGACATTAAGATTGCAGGCATCACCAAAGAGATCATGGAAACCGCGCTTGAGCAGGCCAAAGGCGGCCGTGCTCACATCTTGGGTGAAATGGCCAAAGGTCTCGACACGGTCCGTGAGAGCCTGGCGGACAATGCGCCGCAAATGGAAATCATCAAAGTTCCTGAAGACAAGATCCGCGAAGTCATCGGCTCCGGCGGTAAAGTCATTCGCGGCATCGTTGATGAGTCTGGCGCTAAAGTGAACATCGATGATGATGGCACTGTTCAGGTCTCTGCCACCGATCGTGAGAGCATCGATAAAGCGCTCAAGATGATCAAAGAGATCGTTGCCGAGCCAGAAGTCGGTGAGATTTACGAAGGCAAAGTTGTGTCGATCAAAGACTTCGGTGCGTTCGTGAACTTCTTCGGTCCCAAGGACGGCCTGGTGCACGTGTCACAAATGGCGAATGAGCGCATTGGACATCCAAAAGACGTCGTGTCCGAAGGTCAGCAAGTTTATGTTAAACTCATGGGCTTTGATGACCGCGGGAAAGTCCGTCTGTCGATGAAAAACATCGATCAAGAGACCGGAAAAGAAGTTGCGCCGGAGCCAGCTGAATAGCGCATTTTTCTCATATTCTTCCAATACTTAAAGAAAAGCCGCTCCTATTTGGAGCGGCTTTTTTGCTGCCGTAATCGTCCGAAAGTAGATGATTAAAACTCCGAACTCGGATGAATTAACGTTGACACATAAGTGTCACATAGACTATCGTCCGGCATGTTTCAAAAATCTAAGCCATTCAAATTCTCCACACGGCTCGCACTCGCGGCCGCTGGAGGTGTCGCTTTTTCCGGTTTGGCCATGGCATCGGAGACCCGATGTCAGCTCGAGAACGGCTATGCCATGAACCTATCGGCCTACGTTTCGGAGGCGACGATATGCGTTGAGCAATCGAATACGTTTCAAAGCGCGATCGCGGAGCGTTTGCTCGAAGAAATGAACGCTGAGCGCCGGAGCGAGGGGCTTGCGCCGCTTGTCCAGCGCCCATCCTTGGACATGGCGGCGAAAGCCCACGCGCTCGATATGTCAACGCGCATTTATGCCGACCATCTAGACTTAGAGGGCCGCGATCATTTACACCGTATTCGCGCTTTTGACCGCACCATGCTGGTTGGTGCCTCCGGGTCGAATGTGACTGTCAGCCCGGCCACTGGCGACGCCAAGAGCGCCTATCGGTCGATTAAGTGGGACAGGTTGAATGTCGACAATATGATGCGCGACCGGTTTACCGATGTCGGCATTGGCGTCGTCGAAACAGCAGGCCAATATTACATCGTGCAAGTATTTGCGGCAGCGGAAGGGGACCTAGAGCATGCGCTTCCGGTGACCGCGGATGGCTCGACACCACTCTCCGCGAAATTAGCACATCGCAATCAGCGGGTCTTAGCATGGGGCCTAATGGACACCGACTCCGGTGAAATGCTGGCTGGTGGATCGGTCCCTCGCGTACGATTCACGCGTTTGGGCGAGGCCAATGCTGAGCTCGACGTTCTGGTGGGTGTGCGCAATGATACGCACGTCCTGAAAGGGCCTTTGGTCGCCGGGCAAAACTAGGCGCGGGCGCGTATCGGACGCGGCTAGGGAAAGCCTAGTCGCGGTGCCTCTTTTGCTGGTGAGGATAGCGGCCCCATTCCATACCCATCGTCTGTTTCATCCAATCAGCGAAGGTTGCAGGTTTTTGTAGCGCTTGAGGATCAAGCGAGCCGTACGAGACGATCGGACCGTCTTTTGACTCCAATCGCACGCCGCTGAGGCGTTGGCGCAGAGTCCAATTGTTGTACTGGGTGGTTGGATCCAGCAGCAGCATAAGTTGCGTCCCGCCTTGCCCTGCCTCATTCGCGCCAAACACTAAACCGTAGACTTTTTCACGCCCAAACATTCCGGCCGAATGCGCTTTGCGGTTCCCATTGAGCAGCACTTCATCCCAAAACCGATTGCGGCGCCATTGGAGGATGTGCATCTGTTCGCCGTCGACGATTTTGATATCAATATGATGTAATCCGAGTCGAACGATTTCCGCGCGCATAGCATCCTCCTCTCTTATTGATAATCAATAAATCTTTTCGATCGGATTTTCAACGAATGCGTTCGGCACGTCACGCCAGGCTTTTACGGGCAACGCGGATCGGCGTTATTCCGTCATCGCCGTAACGGTCGCGGTACCCCCGCCGCCAGAGGACAGCGTGTAAGCCGAACGAGCACCGAGGCTTGGTGGATCCGAGGACTCAAATATGACGCAGACTTCGCCTTGGTCGGGCAGCGTCGCACAAATTGTGCTGGCCGCTTCATCCCAAGTATAGGGAACGGATATGTCCCCGAACGTCGCCATTCCGGTGTCCTGATCGAACGTCCATACTTGTGTATTGCCATCATCATTTGCGAATGAGATCGTAACCGACGCGGCGAATGCGGGTGCAACAAAGAGCGTTGTCGCGAGCAAAGCGCTCAAAATGGTCTTCATAGGGCCGTCCCTCCCAATGGTTTAATCATCAAAATTCTACCAAGCGATGAAGGGTTAACAAAGCAGAAGCCGCGGCGCAAATGCCGTCTTAGGGCTGGGTTTTCATGTCTGAAAAAAGGGCTCGGCCGCTGCCGCGTTGAAAGCGCGCTCACAGCGACCGAAGGGATTATGCTATTGACCAGCGAAGCGCAGGAAACGATTGCGCAAATCTTTGTCGGTCTTGAACACGCCCGTGAATTGCGTGGTGATTGTGGCGACATTTTTGTGATGCACGCCGCGCGTCGTCATACACTGGTGTTTGGCGTCGATGAGAACGGCCACGCCGGCCGGTTGCAGTGCTTCGGTAATGCAATCAGCAACCTGCGCCGTCATTGTCTCTTGGGTCTGCAGGCGTTTGCCGAAGATTTCGACGACCCGCGCAATTTTCGAGATACCAACGACTTGGTGTGTGGGCATATAAGCGACATGCGCCTTGCCGAGAATTGGCACCATGTGATGCTCACAATGGCTCTCGACATCAATGTCCTTGAGCATGACGATGTCGTCATAGCCTTGAACATCCTCGAAGGTCCGCGACAGCTCGGCCACCGGGTCCATTTCATAGCCGGCAAAAAACTCTTTATAGGCCTTCGCCACGCGTTTCGGCGTATCGATTAAGCCTTCGCGGCGCGGATCGTCGCCTGCCCAAGCCAAGAGGGTTCGGACCGCGTCCATTGCCTCTTCCATGCTCGGCCGTTCGACAGGATCGTCGCCGGTAATTTGATCTCTAGGGGTGATGGCATCCATGGCCATGATATAGTTCCTTAGTCTGAGGGACGGAGGTCGAGCCGTATCTGCGGCGAACCATTCAAGGACCCTGCCAGATCTGGACTTAACGCCCGCCCGAAGTTCATACCCTCAGGGCGATGACAGTAACATAATGGCGAATTCCACAAGTTACCAGCCTCTCTTTACGGCAATCGGCGAGAGATGGATCTCAAGATTTTGTCTTGCCCCGCGGATGTCACTGTTTTTGCTAATGAGACGCTAGGACAAGCTATCGAAAAACATGGCCAGCGCGGCATTAGTTTCCGTTGGGGCCTCTTGCTGCACCCAATGCCCGACATTGGGTATAATCGTGGTTCCGCGAAAATCTGTGCAGGCGGCGCCCGCCGTTTCGAATGCGTCGACGCCCGGGACAAACTGTCTGACTGGGTCGCGCGCGCCGCCAATGAAGCATGTCGGCAGGTCGAGGGTCTGACCGCGATAGGCAGCCATTTCCTGGTGATCGAGATCAATCGCGCGATAGCGATTGAGCGGGCCGCGAAATCCGCTTTTTGTGAACGCGTTCACATAGATCTCTAAGTCAGCGTCTGTGAGCCAAGCCGGGAATGGATCTGGATCGGTGAGGCCGTCCAACAAACCCGCATCGACGGGCTTGTCTGACATTTGAGCGGTTTCGGGGATATCGCCGGAAATCCAATAATAAATTTTGCGCAGGCTTGTGCGCAAATCGGCTTCGAGCTCAGCCTCTGCCACGCCCTCGGCTTGGAAATACAGCATGTAGAAGAACTTATCCGCATAGAGCATTTTCAGGATATCGAGCAACGAAACATCTCCCGATGGCATATAGGGTACACTCATTCCCGCGAGCGCGCGGACGCGCTCAGGATAGATCAGCGCCGTCGTGTAAGTGATCGGCGCGCCCCAATCATGACCGACCAGGATAACGGGTTGATCGCTCAGCGCTGCCGCAACCGCTGCCACATCGGAGGCGAGGTTTGGCAGCGAATAGGCGCTGATCTCACGCGGCTTGAAGCTGTCGCCATACCCGCGGACATCCATTGCCGCGACGCGGTAGCCCTGTTTTGAAAAATGGCTGACTTGGTGGCGCCATGACCAGGAATGCTCTGGCCAGCCATGAACGCACAGAATGACGGGCCCTTCGCCAGTCACATCAACCGCAATCTCACCCCCTGAGCTGGCAACCATCATTTTTGTCATACGTCCCTCCTGCCGTGCTGATACGGTTTAAGCGCTCGCGTTTAAATTTCGATTTACGGGCCCGGTGTCCGGCCTAATCGCCATCCATGCGCAGCGCTGCGACGAAAGCTTCCTGAGGAATTTCGACTTTTCCGAATTGGCGCATGCGCTGTTTACCGGCTTTTTGTTTCTCGAGCAGTTTGCGTTTGCGCGTCGCGTCTCCGCCATAGCATTTCGCGGTCACATCCTTGCGCAGAGCTGAGATCGTCTCACGGGCAATGATCCGTCCGCCAATTGCAGCTTGGATTGGGATTTTAAACATTTGGCGGGGAATGAGATCTTTAAGCCTTTCGCACATTTGCCGGCCACGACCCTCTGCGCGGGCGCGGTGCACGAGCATGGCAAGCGCATCCACGGGCTCATCATTGACGAGAATATTCATCTTCACGAGGTCTTCCGCGCGGTGACCGATAATCTCATAATCAAAGCTCGCATAGCCGCGCGACATAGACTTCAAGCGATCATAAAAATCGAACACAACTTCGTTGAGCGGCAGCTCGTATTTGACCAATGCCCGGCCGCCAACATAAGAGAGTTCCTTTTGAATACCCCGTCTGTCCTGACAAAGTTTCAAAATAGAACCTAGGTACTCATCTGGCGTATATATCGTGGCTTCAATCCATGGCTCGCGGATCTCTGCGATTTTGACGACGTCCGGCATGTCCGCGGGATTGTGCAGCTCAATGTCAGACCCATCCGTCATCGTCATTTCATAGACCACGCTGGGCGCGGTCGCGATCAGATCCAGGTCAAACTCGCGGCTGAGACGTTCTTGAATGATTTCAAGGTGAAGGAGCCCTAGGAATCCGCAACGGAAGCCCATTCCAAGGGCCGCTGACGTCTCCATCTCCCAGGTGAAGCTGGCATCGTTCAAACGCAGTTTTCCCATCGCCGCGCGTAAATCGTCAAAATCCGCGGCATCGACCGGGAACAGGCCGCAAAAGACCACGGGCTGGACGTCCTTATAGCCTGGCAAAGCCTCGGTGGTGCCGCCTTTTTCGGTGGTGATTGTGTCACCGATCGCGCAATCTGCGACCTCTTTGATCGAGGCGACCAGGAACCCCACCTCGCCGGGACCGAGCGCGTCAACATCTGTCGGCTTTGGTTTGAAAACGCCAACCCGATCAATGTCATAGGTCGCACCGGTTTTCATCATCCGAATCTTCATTTTCTTTTTCAAGATCCCGTCATGCATGCGGACGATGACAACGACGCCGAGATAGGGGTCATAATAAGCATCGACCAAAGCCGCTTTGAGCGGTTTGTCGGCGTCGCCTTGATCGGGCGCAGGCAGCTGCTCGACAATGGCTTCGAGCACGTCGTCAATGCCAAGCCCCGTCTTGGCTGAGATTTCGACCGCCTCTGACGCATCGAGGCCGATAATGTCTTCGATTTGATCCTTCACACGCTGCGGGTCAGCCGCAGGCAGATCAATTTTGTTCAGGACCGGTACGATTTCATGATCTTGTTCAATCGCCTGATAGACATTGGCAAGCGTTTGAGCCTCGACCCCCTGGCTCGCATCGACCACCAAAAGCGATCCCTCACAAGCGGCAAGACACCGGCTGACTTCATAGGAAAAGTCGACATGGCCGGGCGTGTCCATCAAATTCAGCGTATAGGTCTCTCCGTCCTTGGTGGTATAATCGAGGCGGACGGTTTGCGCTTTGATTGTAATTCCGCGCTCTTTCTCGATATCCATGGAATCGAGCACCTGTTCGGACATTTCGCGGTCGGTCAAACCGCCCGTTTGTTGGATCAAGCGGTCAGCCAAGGTCGATTTGCCGTGGTCGATATGGGCCACAATGGAAAAGTTACGAATTTTGTCGCGCGGTGTCATGTTCGGGCATATAGCGACATGCGCTGCTCCCGCCTAGCGGCTTTATGTGCGACAGGCTTGCGGCCGCTCATCGAGGCAATCCAACACCATGGGTGACGTTGGAGTGAGCGTCTGACTTGGGGCGGATTGAAGCCGCTGCCCCGCTATCTGCGTCAAAGCGGACGTTGGTTTTACACTCCCGCCGCCCATCCGGGGCTTGACCCGGGATCTCGTGCGGCGAGTCCCGTCCAAGATTGCCTGAGATCCCGGCCTGCGCCGGGATGAGCGGACTTTGTGCAATCCTCATCCTGAGCGAAGTCGAAGCACGAGGCCGGCTTCCCACAGCTTCCGAGGCGCACGGCCATGTACCCTTCGACTTCGCTCAGGATCAGGGCCTATTGCTGTTATGTCTCCGCCTGACCCCGAGACATCATATTGTTCGTCCGATTTAAGGCGCTTTGCGTCCATAGCTGAGAGCCTTTCTTTCACCTCAAAGCAGATACGACTTCCATTCGTGCCGATCCCTTCGCATATAGATCGTGCGATCAATCGAAGGGCTCTAAGCTGAAACGCAACTGCCATGATCCGACTGTTTAAGAGCGATGAATCCGGCAAACCGGTCGCCTATCACGAGGCCTGGGTTGAACCGCAGCATCGGCGTATCGTGGAACACTGGGGCTATGTGGGAGATGCTGGCGAGACAGCGACCCATCGGGTCCACATCCTGGGGTCTTTAGAAAAGCAATTCACGGGCGTGCTGGAAGGCGCGCGGGCGCTAGGTTTTGAGGAGCTTTCCGAGAGCGCTTACGCGACGCTCATCATTGAATATGAGGCAACCGGGGAAGGGTCCGTCACGGATCGTGACAAACAAGAAGACATCGAAGACGCGCTGAATGAAAAGCTGGGTTGGCTTGGCTTGGGGTTCTGCGACGAGGGGCGTATCGGTGACAATCGGATCGAAATATGCTGCCGCGTTCTTGATCCTGATCTTGCTACGACCGTCATTGCAGAGTCTTTAGATGCATCCGTGTTCTGCGATTATTCACGCATCTACCAAGAATAGGTATAAGGAGAGGGATGGCCGACACTGAGACCCTCATCGATAACACCCCGGCGCCGCGCCAAGCCGGGATTACGCCAGAAGGCTGGCTCACCGATAGCTGGTATCTTGGCTGTCTATCGGCTGAGCTCAAGGCGGGGGCGATGGTGCGACGGATCATCTTGGATCAACCGATTGTGATCGCCCGCACCAAATCCGGCGAGGTGTTTGCGCTGAGGGATATTTGCCCTCACCGTTTGGTGCCGCTGAGCGCCGGCAAACAAATCGACACGGAGGGCGAGCCGACGATTGAATGTCCGTATCATGGCTGGCGTTTCGGCACGGACGGCGTGTGTCGGCATATGCCCTCGGTGCT
>JBCCXW010000150.1:0-7949 GCA_039191105.1 Pseudomonadota bacterium | reverse complement strand
AGACTGTCGAGAATATCGTCGAGGGGATGCCCAGAGAAGTAAAATCCGATCGCGGCGAATTCTTGATCGAGTTTTTCTTGCATGTTCCAGGCATTCGCTTTCGGCAAATCGGAGCGCATCGCCGGTTCGGCGTCTCCGAATAGACCGCCTTGCCCGCCCGCGCGATCTTCGGCGCACGCAGCGCATGTCGCAGCCAGCATCGGAGCTGATTTCAACACCCGCGCCCGGTTCGGCTCCAAGCCGTCAAAGGCGCCCGCTTTGGACAATTGTTCGAAGCACTTTTTATTGATGTCTTTCGGATCCATCCGCTCGGCAAAATCGTGAAGGCTTTTGTAAGGGCCATTCGATGCTCGCTCAGAAACCAAGTGTTTCATCGCTTCCAAGCCAACGCCTTTAAGGGCACCAAGGGCATAGACAATGGCGTCTTCGCGAACATCAAAATCGGCCGTGGATACATTCACGTCCGGCGCTGTGACCGGGATTTTCAAACGCCGCGCCTCCTGGAAAAACGCTGCGAGCTTGTCAGTATTGTGCAAATCCAAGCTCATCGACGCGGCCAGAAACGCGACCGGAAAATGGCACTTTAAGTAAGCGGTGTGATAGCCAATCAGCGCATAAGCTGCGGCATGGGATTTGTTAAATCCATAGCCGGCAAACTTCTCCATCGTATCGAAAATATCATTGGCAAGCGGCGCCTCAATGCCTTTGAGGTCTTTCGCCCCTTTTAAGAAGCGCTCGCGTTGCGCCACCATTTCGGCCAATTTCTTCTTGCCCATCGCCCGGCGCAAAAGATCGGCTTCACCCAGCGAATATCCGGCAATTTCTTGCGCCATCCGCATCACTTGTTCCTGGTAGACCGGTACCCCGTATGTGGCCTGCAAAATTGGCTCAAGATCGGGATGCTGATATTTGATCGTGTTTGGATCTTCTTTGCCGGAAACATAGACTGGAATATTGTCCATTGGCCCCGGTCGGTAGAGCGAAATGATGGCGATCACATCTTCCAAATTGCCCGGGCGGACTTTGCGCAGCGTATCGCGCATGCCCTGACCTTCAAGCTGGAACACGCCAAGCGTTTCGCCGGTCGCCATCAATTTATAGGTCTCTGGATCGTCGAGACTGATCCATTCTGGCCCGACATCTTTGCCGTCACGACGGATAAACTTGAGCGCTCGGTCGATAACTGTGAGCGTTTTCAGACCGAGAAAATCGAATTTGACCAAACCCGCCGCTTCGGCCCATTTCATATTGAATTGCGTGGCCGGAAGATCGGCGCGCGGATCGTTGTAAAGCGGGACCAATTCAGTGAGCGAGCGATCCCCGATCACCACACCTGCCGCATGGGTCCCGGCATTTCGATACATGCCCTCGAGCGCGAGCGCTGTGTCGAGCAGTTCGCCCACCCGCGGATCGCGGCTGATCTCCTCATCGAACTTTGGCTCATCATCGATGGCTTCGGAAAGTTTCGGCGGTTTGGCTGGATTGAACGGGATCAGCTTCGCCAAGCGATCCACTTGGCCATAGGGCATTTGCATGACGCGCCCGACATCCCGCACAACCGCTTTGGCTTGCAAAGTGCCAAATGTGATAATCATGGCGACGGACTCAGCGCCGTATTTATCGCGCACATAGCGGATCACTTCACCGCGCCGCTCTTGGCAAAAATCAATGTCAAAATCGGGCATCGAGACCCGTTCGGGATTCAAGAACCGCTCGAATAGTAGATCAAACCGAAGTGGATCGAGATCGGTAATCGTCAACACCCAAGCCACGAGAGACCCTGCCCCCGACCCACGCCCCGGTCCGACCGGAATGTCTTGGTTTTTTGCCCATTTGATAAAGTCGGCAACAATCAAAAAGTAGCCGGGAAATCCCATCCGTTCGATAATCCCGAGCTCATAGTCGAGCCGTTCGAAATAGGTTTCCCGATCGGCATACAGCTTGGGCGCTGCAGCGAGGCGCTCCTCAAGCCCTTGTTTGGCTTGCAGTTTGAGCTCGTCTATCTCTGAGCGTGCGCCATCGCCAAAATTTGGGAGTATCGGCTTATGCGTCGTGGCGCGTATGCCGCAGCGCTTGGCGATCTCCGCCGTTGTCTCAATCGCCTCGGGCAAATCCGCAAACAGGGCCCGCATCTCCGCGTCCGTCTTGAGATATTGCTGCGCCTCGACTTGCGGGCGATCCTCCTGCCCCAAATAAGCGCTATTGGCGATACACATCAGGGCGTCATGCGCCGGCGCATCATTCGGCGCCATGAAGCGCGCATCGTGGGTCGCCACAATCGGCAAATCGAGCTCATAGGCAAGCGCCAATAGCCCAGGTTCACATTGCGCTTCGGCTGCAGATCCATGGCGCGTGATTTCGACATAACACCGGCCTGGAAAGTGCTGGGCCAACGCCTCCAAAGCAGTTCTGGCCTCGGTGACTTTGCCCTTCAGCAAATGCCGCGCAATTTCTCCATCCGCGCCACCAGTGAGGACGATCAAGCCATCGGTTTGTTCGGTCAAATAGGACTTATGGACCCGGGGAATGCCATCCTCTGCATCGAGATAGGCGAATGAGGACAGCGCCATCAAGCGCTGATAGCCTTGCTGATTTTGCGCATAGAGCGAAAGCCTGGAAATCGTTTCCTGATGCGCGCCGTCTGTGACATCGAAACAAACCGCCATGATCGGCTGAATGCCCGCGTTCGACAGGCTCTCAGAAAGCTCCAAGGCACCAAACAAATTATTGCGATCGGTCACCGCAATCGCAGGCATTTCTTGCGCCTTGCCCCACGCGGTGAGATCTTTGGTCGTAATCATACTCTCGAGCAGCGAAAACGATGTGCGTACCGCGAGATGTATGAATGGCGATTGCCCCACTTTTCGCTCCTCTTTTTAAGCCGAAACGGCGAGCCTAACGTGGCGCGACTCCGACGCTAGGGAACGCCCATGCCGCCCCATGCCGCTTTGCTGTCTCTGTGTTTATCAGAAGGTCGCCAGGAACAAAAGAAGAACTTTAGCTGCGTCCCACAAAATCTGTGAGTTTCCCATCTTTCAGCGTGAGGACGCGGTCCATGTGTTGGGTCAGCGCCATATTGTGCGTCGCCACCAAGACCGCTGCCCCTTCATTCCGTGCCATCCGGATCAAGCTTGCGAACACCCGTTCTGTGGTTGCGGGATCGAGATTGCCCGTTGGCTCATCGGCGATGACGAGGCGCGGATCATTGATCAGCGCGCGCGCAATCGCCACCCGCTGCTGTTCCCCGCCAGACATCTGACCTGGCTGATGTTTCAGCCGTTCCGACAGGCCCATATCCGCCAGGATGATATCGGCTTTCTCGCGCGCTTTGCGACGCGACAGACCGCCGACCATGAGGGGCATGGCGACATTATCGCGGGCATTGAACTCTGGCAGCAAATGATGAAACTGATAGACAAAACCGAGCTTCTGGCGGCGCAATCGCGTGCGCCCGGAATCATTTAGCGCCATACAGTCTTGGCCTTCTAAAATAACGCGCCCGCCTTCTGGCTTCTCGAGCAAACCGGCCGTGTGGAGCAAAGTCGACTTTCCAGACCCTGACGGACCGACCAGTCCGACCAATTCGCCCGGATTGAGCACCAGACTCGCCCCCTGCAAAACCTCTAGGATACCGCCCTCGGACTGATAGCGGCGATCAATATTATGCAGCTCCAAGACCGCGCTCATCATTCGAACCTTAGCGCTTCGACCGGATCGAGCCGCGCGGCGGACCAAGCCGGCCAGATCGTGACAATCATCGACATGCTCATGGCCCAAAGCGTGACCAAAATCACCTCCGCCCAATTCAACTCAGCCGGCAGTCCGTCCAGCCCATAGACGGTTGGCGGGAACAGATCGCGCTGCATCACGAAACTAATGGCATCTTCGACAGCTGAGATATTGAGCACAATCACAACGCCCAAGACCGCACCGATCAGCGCGCCCGTCAGGCCGAGCAGAGCGCCGATCATGAGAAACACCCGCATCACCGATCCGCGCGAGGTTCCGACCGTGCGCAAAATCGCTATGTCCCGCGTCTTGTTTTTTACCAGCATCACCACGCCGGTAATAATGTTCAGCGATGTGATCATGATTAGGATCAACATGATAATCATCATCATCGATCGCTCGGTATTGAGCGCTCCGAAATACGGCTCGCGTTGGACTTTCCAACTTTGTGACGAAAACTGCCCCATCAGCTCGCCCTGCACGGCCGCTTCTGCGGGATCAGTGTCCATCGGATCGGGCACACGCACGTCGATTTTATCATACACATTCTTGCGTCCGAAAAAGAGCTGCGCCTGCTCAACCGGCATCAAAATATAGAGCTGATCGAGCTCGACACTGCCGGTTTGGAAGAACCGACCAACCGTGTAGGTTTTACGGCGCGGTGTGACGCCAAACGGCCCTTTTATACCCTCGGGCGTGATCAGAGTGACTTTATCGCCGGGATAGAGCTGCAGCTCGGCTGCCAGAAACCGACCCAGCATGACGACATCGCCGCCATTATTGCCAACCCCAAACCCGAACGCTTCGGCAGCGTTCGCGCCGCCATCCAAAAAAGGCAGCTTATCGAGATCTTCGGTTCGAATACCGCGGACGATTGCCCCGCTGCGACGGCGATCGGTAGCGGCAAGGACTTGTTGCTCAATAATCGGCATGGCTTGGTCAATTTCGGCGCTGCGCTCAAGCATAAGGGCGATCTCATCGACATCATCGGCCGCGGTGTCTTCGGTGAACACGAAAACGTGGCCTTGTCCGCCAAGCATCGCATCAAGCAACGTTGAGCGGAACCCGCTCATCACCGACATGATCACAATCAGCGCCATCACAGCGAGCATGATGCCGACAAAAGAGACAATGGATACGACGGAAACGCCACCATTTGCGCGTGTCGCGCGCAGGTAGCGCCAGGCGAGCGTTCGTTCAACTTGTCCGAAAGGCGTAGCGCGGCTCATGGGGGACTCGTTACGGACAGATTATGAAGAAAACAAGGTACAGCACTGCGGTGCAGATGGGCCAATCATCGCTGCTCGGTGATCTTTTCGACCGCTGCATCGAGCGATAGCTCTTGTTTTTCGCCCGTCGCCCGGCGCTTTAGCTCAACAGTCCCGGATTTTACGCCGCGTGGTCCAATGGTGAGCTGCCAAGGCAAGCCGATCAGCTCCATGCGCGCGAATTTAGGCCCGGCGCGATCTGCGGTTTCATCATAAAGCGGGTCCATTCCGGCAGCGGTGAGTTTGGCATAGGCCTCGTCGGCGACGTCAGCGACCTCCTGTGCCTCCGGCTTCATCGATACAATTCCGGCCCCGAACGGCGCCACTTCATCCGGCCAGATGATGCCATTATCATCGTGGCTGGCTTCGATAATTGCGGCAACGCAGCGCGAGACGCCAATTCCGTAAGATCCGCCATGCACGGTAATCAGGTCGCCCTCAGAAGACTGCACCTCGGCTTTCATAGGCTCAGAGTATTTGGTTCCGAAATAGAAAATGTGGCCCACTTCAATGCCGCGGGCGGTGACCCGTCGGTCTTCCGGTAAAGCGGCGAAAGCGGCGGCATCATGCTTTTCATCGGTTGCTGCATAAAACTGCGTTCGCTTCAACATTTCCGCATCAAGCGCTGCGACATCATCGAAATCGAAATCAGATCCAGGCGCAGGCACATCGAGCACCGCTTTGTCACAATAGACCTCGCTTTCACCGCTCTCAGCAAGGATTAAAAACTCGTGGCTGAGATCGCCGCCAATTGGACCAGGATCGGCTTGCATCGGTATCGCGGTGATCCCCATCCGCGCAAATGTGTTCAGGTAAGCGGCAAACATCTTTTGATACGAGATCCGCGCCGCAGCTTCTGAAAGATCAAAGCTATAAGCGTCCTTCATATAGAATTCGCGTCCGCGCATGACGCCAAACCGCGGTCGTATTTCGTCGCGAAACTTCCATTGTTGATGATAAAGATTGATCGGCAGCGCCTTATAGGTTTTCACAAATGACCGAAAAATATCGGTGATCATTTCCTCATTGGTCGGCCCGTAAAGCATATCGCGCGCTTGGCGATCCGTGATCCGGAGCATTTCCGCGCCATAATCATCATAACGGCCCGATTCTCGCCAGAGCTCGGCTTGTTGAAGCGTCGGCATCAACATTTCGATCGCGCCCGCCCGATCCATCTCTTCACGGACAATCTGTTCGATTTTTTTCAACACCCGAAACCCAAGCGGCAACCAGGAATAAATCCCAGCACCATTTTGGCGAACCATGCCCGTCCGCAGCATCAGTTTATGGCTGATAATTTTAGCATCGGCCGGCACGTCTTTGGAAACCGGAATGAAGTATCGAGAAAGGCGCATGCGCGTATCTTTTTGAACCGTTTGAACTTTTGGATCCTGTTATGCTGACCGGCGCGCCTTGGCTAGAGCCAAACAGCGATGGTTGACGCGGGCGCGAATGCGGGCATGGCTACAGCTATGCTTTTGCTCGACATTAGCCTGCGTTTTCCGCTGATGACGATGCTGCTGATCATAGCGGCTTTATCCCTCCGCGATGCGCGTCATCTGCTCCAAGGGCGCTTGGCGGCCGCGCTTTGCATTAGCCTCGCGGCAATGTTGGCGAATACGATGCCGCTCGCCATGGAGCCCCCCTTGGCATGGCGTGCCATCGCCTGGTTCGTGCACATTCCCAACATCGCGCTGCTCTGGCTGTTCGGATTGTCGCTGTTTGAAGACGACTTTCGAATGACGAAAATACACTGGCTCATTTTGCTCGCCTTTTACCCGATCCTGATCACGATGCTCGTTTCAACCATGATCGAGCGCGAGGGCGACTTCATTCTGTTTGCCGTCTTGAATCGCCTATTGGCGCTTGGCGTTCTAGCGCACTTACTTTGGACAGCGATCCGGGGCTATCAAGACGATCTGGTTGAAGGGCGGCGGCGAACGCGTTTGGTCTTCGTCGTGGCGATTGCCTCGGCCGGGCTCGTCATCGTTGGCGGTGAGACGTATCAGTATTTTTCGACCGGCGGGATGGAAGATCCTTCCTGGTTCCCGCTGGCGCGCGTCGTCATCATCCTGCCCTTAGTCATGTTCAGTGTTCATTGGTTTTTCCGAATGCGGGCAGAGCAATTCGTGTTTGAGACCCTCGCCCCGGCGAAACCCACCGAGCCGAGCGTCGCGCCTCGTGATCAAGCCATGTATGCGCGTCTCATCGCGGCAATGTCGGATGAAAAACTCTATCGCGAACATGGTTTGGGGATCGGCACCTTGGCCACGACCCTGCGTGTCCCTGAACATCAATTGCGCGCCCTGATCAATAAAGGCCTCGGGTATCGAAACTTTGCGGCCTTCTTGAACCAGTATCGCTTGGCCGAGGCAAAGGAAGCGTTATCCGATCCGGACCAGGCCCGGACGCCGATCCTTACGATTGCTATGGATGCTGGCTATGCCTCGCTCGCGACCTTCAACCGCGCCTTCAAAACCGAAGAAGGGCTGACCCCAAGCGCGTTCCGTACAGAAGCGCTCTCCAGCGCTGCTCAATCTTGAAAATCTGTAATCATTTTTGAAAGAGTGGCCGCATTTTCGCGACTGCGGAGCCGTCATCGCCCGCCTGTGATTGTTTCACCTCACCACATCAGGAGGAGACAATCATGGACGTTTTGGCCTTTATCACAGAATACTTGGGACCGCGTTTGTTTGGCGGCATCCAATTCGAAGCGACGCGTTATGCGATGGGGACGCTGGTAACGTTTTTTGGGCTTTGGATAGTCCTTCACCGGTTCATCGAAACGCGCAAGATCCGTAAACCGACGCCGCGTGCGAAACAGATCCAAATGGAACTGCGACACTCATTCAAAACGGTTTGTATCTTCGTTGCAATGGACATTCTGATCTTCGAAGCAGCGGATTTAGGCATTTTCAAAAAGTATAACGATTTTGCCGATTATGGGATGTT
>JBCCXW010000149.1:0-7990 GCA_039191105.1 Pseudomonadota bacterium | reverse complement strand
TGGGCCTCCTCAGAGGGTGGATCCGAAAAAATGGGCGGCGGGCGCTCCAAGTCACCGCGCAGACCACAACCGGCGAGACTGGCCATTGCTGAGAGCGCAAGCGCGCTTTTGACGAGAATTTTCATCTGATCAACTCCTATCCTAGGCGTTGGGTCCACTGTTCGACTTGCTCGGCGACACGCACCGGAGACGTTCCACCATAACTTTGCCTGCTCATAACCGACGCTTCAACACTCAGCACTGAAAATACGTCATTTGTTAGCCGCGGCTCGACCGACTGCATTTCCTCGAGGCTTAAGCTCGGCAAATCGCTGCCTTTTTCCTCAGCCAAGGCGACCAGCGCCCCTGTCGCATGGTGCGCCTCCCGAAACGGCATTTTTAGCTCGCGCACCAACCAATCCGCCAAATCCGTGGCGGTTGAGAAGCCTTTCGCCGAGGCCACTTTCATCGCGTCACGGTCAAAGCGAATGGTCTCGACCATACCCGTCATCGCGGCGGTGCAGAGACTAAACGTGTCAAACGCCGCAAAAGTCAGCTGTTTGTCATCCTGCAAGTCCTTCGCATAAGCGAGGGGGAGCGCCTTGATCGACCCTTGCAGCGAAGCAAACTGACCCGACAGCAAGCTCGCTTTTGCACGGATCAGTTCGGCGGCGTCTGGATTGCGCTTTTGCGGCATAATCGAAGATCCGGTCGACCAGGCATCCGAAAGCACGGCGAAGCCAAACTGCGCGCTTGTCCACAAGACAACTTCCTCCGCCAATCGGGACAGATGTGTTACCGAAATCGCCAGCGCGGAAATGGCCTCGAGCGCAAAGTCCCGGGCTGAGACAGCATCAAGCGAATTCGCCATCGGCCGATCAAAACCTAAAGCTTCGGCGGTGGCGTCGCGGTCAATCGGAAAGCCGGTACCGGCCAAAGCCGCCGCCCCCAACGGACTTTCATTCAAGCGCCCAGCGCAGTCCCCCAGCCGACCACGATCGCGTTCGAACATTTCGACATAGGCTAAGAGATGGTGGCCGAGCGTCACCGGCTGTGCGGTTTGCAAATGCGTGAACCCAGGCATGACGGCGTCCGCATGCTCACCGGCGCGCTGAACAAGCACACGTTGCAGGGCTTTTAGGCTGCGACGGGATTCGGTCAAAGCGCCGCGCGTCCAAAGGCGAAAATCGGTGACCACCTGATCGTTCCGGGAGCGCGCCGTGTGCAAGCGGCCAGCTGGCGCACCGATCAATTCTTTCAATCGGGCTTCGACATTCATATGAATATCTTCCAGCTCGACTCGAAACGGGAACGTACCGGCGTCGACCTCGGCGATGATTTGATCCAAGCCGTCCTGAATGGCGAGATGGTCTGCGTCGGAAATGATGCCTTGCTCAGCCAACATGTCGGCATGGGCGCGCGACCCCGCAATGTCTTCGCGCACCAATCGCCGATCAATATCGATGGAGGCATTGATCGATTGCATAATATCGCTCGGTTGTGCGGCGAAGCGTCCACCCCACATCTTCTGGCCTTTTGTGCTCTCACTCGCCATAACGCTGCTTCATCCTCATCGTCTTTAGGAGGGCGAACGTGCCCGTCGATCGTTTTTTGCGCCTTGCTATCCCGACTATGTTTGCCGGTATTGCGGTTGGATTGCTGTACGCGGTCTTTAGCGCCACTTCCGATGGAAGCAACCGCGACCGGATTGCACGCTTGGCCATCGGCGATTTCGTGAAGCTCGATTTTAGCGACCGCGGAACCGATGCGCCATCCGCTCCATTTGCCGATGCAGAGGGCACTTTGACAACCTATCAAGACTTCGAAGGCCAAGCTTTGGTCGTCAACTTCTGGGCCACCTATTGCGCGCCGTGCATCCATGAAATGCCGACTTTGGCCGCCCTGCAAACCTCGCGCGGCGGCGAAGATTTTAAAGTCATAACGATTAGCGTCGATGTTCCGGAACTCCGAGAGGATGCCGAGGCGATGCTGCGCGAGCTTTCAGGCGGCGCGCTCGACTTTTATGCCCTCGCAGACGGCCCGCAAGGATGGGACGTCGTGTATGAATCTGGCGCCACAGGCGGATTTCCGACAACCGTCCTTTACAACAGAACGGGGACGAAAATCGCCAAGCTCGAAGGCATTGCCGATTGGGCAGGTTATGAGGCGGTTGCCCTGGTCGACGCGTTGCGCGAAAATTAATCGTCGAGATCAAAGGCGAGCAAAAGCGTACGCTGCACCGAATTAAAATTATCGTCTGAAATCAGCCAGATACGGGTTTCACCATTCGGGCGGGGGGCGATCGCGACGCCTTCGAAATTGTCCACAGGCAAGGGGTGTTTCAGCGTCGCCTCAGCGCGCACCTTGCCGCTTTCGGTTACCCGTAAAAGACCGCGCGCGCCGCGGGCGGGGTCAAACGCGCGAAAAATATACGCCGTGAGCCCATTGTGGTGATCCATGCCGGTCAGCAAATATGCGAGGGGCTGCTGCGTGCGGGTCAGATTCAAAAGCGCGCCATCTGCGGCCACGGTCCCGATTGGCGAACCGCCGCGACGATGCACTTCAAAGCCCGCTAATAGTGTATCGCCGGCCAGCGTTAATCCTTCCGCGCCATTATTGTCTTTGAGCACTGCGCGATCGATGACGCGGTTAAACGTGACAACCGGTGCTGCTCGCGCCGCCGCACCACAAGTCTCCAGATCGTATGCATTGATGCGGTGATCGCGTTCAAAACTGACCAAAGCCAGACCATCGCGGAGCGCCAAACCCTCCGCATCGCCTGCGCGTTTGCTGCGCAATCGGGCGCCGCCTCGATCTCGGAATTCCGCGATCGAGCCAATCCCGTCGGGCGCGCCGCGCTCTGGATCCACGCCAATCCAGACGAATGCGCCATCATCAGACACGGTCAGTAATGAGCCAGAGCGCATGACCGCGAGCCCTGAGAGACCGCCAAACCGCGGATCATTCGATTTCAGCTCCCATGCGCCGACCAAGGAAAAGCCGGTCAGCTGCAGCTCGCGCGCGCGCCGAGACCCCAGCTCAGCTTCGATCACATCAATATCGACGGCATCAGCGCGCTTAAACGCCACGCCCTCCGGACACGACAGCGCCCGTAACGTGTCTGCCTGAAGATCAAATGCCCACGGTTCGGATACCGCAGGCGCTTCCAACGCCGTAGGCTCAGACACGTCAGCAGCCGTACACGCAGCCAGGCTCGCGGCGATGATTAAAACGGATAAGCGCATCAGTTTCCTTTCCCAAGGCGCTTGTCTGATCGCATTATTGCGGCAGGATCATGGAAACAATCACAGTCTCGTCCGGCGGACATCACGTCCTGATGCGATTTTGGGCCCACCATAGCGCGGCGCGCCCGCTGCAGCGCCACTGGTGGCACTGCCCGGACGCACCGTTTCTCGGGTCAGCGGCGGAACGGCCATGGCTTCCGGCCGCGGCGCGTCGCCATTTTCGTCGAATAAGCTTGCCAATTGCTCGGTCATTGCCCCGCCCAACTGCTCGGCGTCCACAATCGTCACCGCGCGCTTATAATAGCGCGTGACATCATGACCGATGCCGATCGCGATCAACTCAACAGGACTGCGCGTCTCCAATTCTTCGATGACCTGCCGCAAATGGCGTTCAAGATAATTGCCGACATTGACCGAGAGGGTGGAATCATCGACCGGCGCGCCGTCGGAAATCACCATCAGGATTTTGCGCTGCTCCGCCCGGCCAAGCAGACGATCATGCGCCCAGAGCAGCGCCTCGCCATCAATATTTTCCTTCAGCAAACCTTCGCGCATCATCAAGCCGAGATTACGGCGCGCGCGGCGCCAGGGCGCATCGGCAGATTTGTAAACAATATGGCGCAGATCATTGAGCCGGCCGGGTCCAGCGGGTTTGCCCGCTTTGACCCAGTCTTCGCGGCTTAGCCCGCCTTTCCAGGCTTTGGTCGTAAACCCGAGAATCTCGACTTTTACGCCGCACCGTTCAAGCGTCCGCGCGAGAATATCGGCGCACAGCGCTGCGACCATAATCGGCCGTCCCCGCATCGACCCTGAATTGTCGAGCAAAAGCGTCACGACCGTATCGCGGAAATTGCTATCGTCTTCTTGCTTAAAGCTGAGCGGCGCGGTTGGATCGGTGATCACCCGGGTTAAGCGCGCGGTGTCGAGCACGCCTTCTTCCAAATCGAACGACCAAGATCGGTTTTGCTGCGCCATCAAGCGTCGCTGCAGCTTATTCGCCAGTTTCGATACCGCGCCTTGCAAGCCTTCAAGCTGATGGTCGAGATACGCCCGCAGCCGGGTCAGCTCTTCAGGGTCACATAAATCGATTGCCTGAGCGACTTCGTCATTGGCCATGGTGAAAGCTTTATATTGGAAGCGCTGGGCATCATCGCCGTCGCGAAAGTTCGGGCGCAGCGGCTTGGTGCCATCATCGGTATCGTCGGGACTGTCTTCAGCGTCCATATCGACATCCGCGTCGACGGAGACATTTGTCTCTTCGCCGTCCATATCGTCGGTCTCGCCCGCCTCGATTTCTTCCATTGTGGCGCCTTGCGTGTCTTCGCCGGACTCGCCGTCTTCGGCCGAGTTCTCTTGCTCATTTTGCTGCGACTCGTCTTGAGATTCCTCGTCCTGCTCCCCTTGATCTTCAGCGACTTCGTCGCCTCTGGTCAGATGGCGGATCAGATCCTGAATGGTTTTCGCAAACGCTTCTTGATCGTGCAGGACGTCGACAAGCTTATTCATGGTCTCGGTGCCGCGGGCGGTCACTTCATCGCGCCACAAAGATGCGATCCCTTCCGCGGCATCCGGCAGCGCCCGTCCCGTCAGGTGCTCGCGCAGCAGGAACTCGACCGCGGGGGCAAGGGGCGCTTCTTGCCGGTCTTCCATCCGCGCATAGCCAGCTTTTTCGCAACGCGAGGCGAGCGCTGCTTCTAAGTTCGCGGCGGTGCCTTCCATCGCGCGCGCACCAATACTCTCAATCCGCGCCCGCTCAGCCGCCTCATAGACTTGACGGCCAACCTCGCTGTCCGGACGAAATCGCGAGTGCGCGGTCGGGTCATGATGTGCCAATCGCAGCGCGGTGGCATCGGCCTCGCCGCGCGCCCGCGCCGCCTGTTCGGGAGAGAGGTCTCGCGGCGGCGGCGGCAGGACCAGCCGATCTGACTCGGCGCGTGGGCCATCACCGGAAAACGCCACCTCGACGTCGCGGGTTTGACTCATCGCCTTTGCCGTCGTGGCCAGGGCCTGTTTGAACAGCTCAAATGGGGCGTCTTCGGTTTTGCTCATCGTGCTGACTTAGCGCGCCATCTCGGTTTTGCGAAGAGGCATCCGATCGCGCGCGCTGTCGCAGACGGGACCGATACCCTCACCCCAATTTTGGCACGGGGAACTTGTCTGCATGCATGATCGCTGACCGTCGCGCCGCTGGCCTCAGCTCATAATTGACCCGCCGGGCGATGATGACCGCCGCCCCGACGGCACAGACGAAGCTCATCGAGAGCCCGACGGTCATTTCCGGACCGGGAACCAGCACGAAAAATAAGACCAGAAACGCGACGCTTTCGCGCTCATAAATCAGCCATCCAGAGCGATACCCTTGCCGGACAACGAACCAAATCGCTGGCACAAGGATCACGAACTCATAGAACCATGAATACGGCAGGATCAAAACCGTCGTCGCTGAGACCACGGCATAGCGCCAGCGCGGATCATTGGTTTTCCGGCAAACCCAGACGACGATCCCGACGCCGCACAGAGCGCATATGCCGGACACACTATCGGCAATGGCTTGTGGTATTGCCGCTTGCAACAATGCCGAGTGAATGCTCAGCATTTTATGGTGCGGCATGATGCCATCGCCGATCCAACCAGTTACCGCGAAAATCCGCTCGAAGAAGGCACGCCAAACATCCACTCCAAGTAAGGCGGCGGAGCCAAACCATAGCGCGAGACTGGCGAGCGCAGCGACCGCAAATGCACGCCAATGCCCACCGCATATAAAGACAAGTGGTAGAAAAATCCCGAGCTGCGGCTTGATGGTCAGCAACGCGGCTGCAAGGCCAGCAATAACGGGTCGCTTTTTGGCAAAGAAAACAGACAATAAAAGTAGACCGGTTGTGATAAGCGACGTCTGACCAGTCCCAAAAGCAACGCTCACCGGCCCTGTCGCGAGCAAAGCCATCCAAACGTGGTCGCGATTGCTGATCGACCCCATCGCAACAGCGAAAACCGCAAGTCCGATGAGAAACCATAGGCCATAAGCGACAAAAAATGGCAGCGTCCCGATCGGACTAAAGATCAAAGCAGCGTGCGGCGGGTATTGCCAATGCAAGCCTTCAATATGACGGTCCGGGAAGTCTTCTTTCATGACGGTTTGCAGCCCATCCGGAGCATATAGCGTCAGCGCGTCGCCATTCAGGATGGCCCCCGCTGCGGTCCAAAACGCATTAAAATCGCCGCCAACTGTGTATTCATCATAGCCACTCACCATGGCGCCAAAATAAACAGTGTACTTTATGAAGGCGAAAACGATCAGAAAATAAAGCGCATGCTTAGGCTGCAAGAAGCGATCGAGCATTGGACCTCCACCCGTCATTCACGCAGCGTTCGTAGGCCTAACGATGTTGGGATAAAGCGAGGTTAACCTCGCAGTAGCAATTGTATCGACCTCTAAGCGACGCGGACCATCAGGGCGCTTTCAGGCAACTCTTCCGCGAAGCAACGCTGATACATTTCCGCCACGAGCGGGCGCTCAAGTTCATCGCACTTGTTCAGGAAGGTCATCCGGAAGGCGTGCCCCAGATCGCCGAAAATCGCAAAGTTTTCCGCCCAAGTGATCACCGTTCGCGGGCTCATCACAGTCGACAGGTCACCGTTCATAAATGCGTTTCGGGTGAGATCAGCGAGCGTCACCATTCGGCTCAAGGTTTCAGTATCGACATCGCCCGCTTTCGTCGAAACGATGTCCACCTCCGCATCGTGCTCAAGATAATTAAGCGTCGTAACAATGCTCCAACGGTCCATCTGACCCTGGTTCAGCTGCTGCGTGCCATGATACAGCCCAGTCGTGTCGCCTAAGCCGACCGTGTTGGTGGTGGCGAAGAGACGGAAGTACGGGTTTGGCTCAATCACGCGGTTTTGGTCGAGCAGGGTGAGCTTGCCGCTGGCTTCCAGGACCCGTTGGATCACAAACATCACGTCTGGCCGGCCAGCATCATATTCATCGAACGTGATCGCCACTGGGCGTTGCAGGGCCCAGGGCAAAATCCCTTCGCGGAACTCAGTGACCTGGGTGCCCTCTTTCAGGACGATGGCGTCTTTGCCGACCATGTCTATCCGCGACACATGACTGTCTAAATTGACCCGGATCATCGGCCAATTCAGGCGCGCGGCAATTTGTTCGATATGGGTCGATTTCCCGGTGCCGTGATACCCCTGCACCATAACGCGGCGATTGTGCTCAAAGCCCGCTAAAAGCGCCATCGTGGTTTGCGGGTCGAAGCGATAGGAATCATCGATCGCGGGCACGTATTCGGTGCGCTCCTTGAAGCCATGCACCACCATATCCGTCTCGAGGCCAAACACACCGCGAACGTCGATTTTTTCGGTTGGCTTCATCCCTTGCAGGGCGTCGCTATCACTGATCACAGTCATCCGAGCTGTCTTTCGTCAAATCTTCGAAAACGTGACCTATCACAACCTCGGCGCGCGCCAAGTGTGACATTGGGTGAGCCACTGCGATTATCGCGCTTGCTCTGGATTTATCCAAGCGCTCGGCTTAGCTCTGCTGGCAGACCAAGGATCGGGGAGAGCCAATCGTGCCAAAGATAACCGCAAATGGGATTGAGATTGCCTATGAGACCTATGGCGATGTGAGCGCCCCGCCCGTTTTGATGGTGATGGGCCTTGGCGGTCAGTTGACCATGTGGCCGGATAAGCTGGTTGAGGATTTGGTTGCCGGTGGCTACCGGGTCATTCTGTTCGACAATCGAGATATCGGCCTG
>JBCCXW010000148.1:0-8029 GCA_039191105.1 Pseudomonadota bacterium | reverse complement strand
GCCTCATCAAACGTATAGACCGTATCGATCACGGGTTTGATATGACCCTCTAGCACAGCTGGCCAAAACTCCGTGCGGACGGCATCCCGAATGCGCTGCTTTTCGCTGTTGGGGCGCGCGCGGAGCGTCGTTCCTGTCAATATCAGGCGCTTCAGCATCAATGGCAGCAGATTCAATGAGACTTGCGCGCCCTGCAGATAAGCGATGTTAACGATCCGCCCGCCAATCTTCGCAATCGAGATGTTCTTTTGGACATAGTCGCCGCCGACCATGTCGAGAATGATGTCAGCGCCGCCAGCATTCTTGACGACGTCCTCAAAGTCTTCTTCGCGGTATTGAATGGCAATATCGGCGCCGAGGGCTTTTGCGCGTTCACATTTTGCGGCGCTGCCGGCGGTGGTGAAAATCGGACTGGCCTGCGCATATTTCAGCATCTGAATGGCCATGGTGCCGATCCCACTCGTGCCGCCATGCACCAAAACAGCGTCACCCGGCCGGAACTGGCACCGATCAAAAATATTTGCCCAGACGGTCAGCATCACCTCCGGCAAAGCGGTCGCCTGCTCGAAGCTCATCGCATCTGGAATGCCGATCAGGGAGCCCTCATGCACCGCCGCGTATTCGGCATAGCCTCCGCCTGCCAGCAAAGCGCAGACGCGGTCTCCGATCGCCCACTCCCTGACCTTCGGGCCAATCTCCACAATCGTTCCGGAGCACTCGAGCCCCATGATGTCAGACGCGCCCTTTGGCGGTGGATAAAGCCCCCGGCGCTGCATCAAGTCGGCACGGTTTAGGCCGGCCGCTTCGACCTGAACCAAGACCTCATCGGCGCCACAAACAGGTTTCTCGACAGGTTTGCGTTTTAAGGCTTCCCCGTCTTCGGCGATCACCGCCCACATTGTCTGCGCCATTTGACTCTCCTCCCAATTTTGGTCTTCCTGGCCGCATTAGGGTGAGATCAGCCAGCCAGAAAGTGCAAACCATGTTTGAAGAGGAAACGCCAGCCGCTCCGAAACTGGATCTAGAGCGGCTTTCAGTTGAGGAGTTGAAGGCGCGGATTGAAGCGCTGAAAGCGGAAATCGACTCATGCCAGGCAGAGCTAGAGAAAAAGCAATCGCATAAATCTGCAGCCGATGCGCTCTTCGGCGGCGATAATTAAGGTCTTTTAAGGGAGCGTTCCGTTAAGGTTTGCCCAGAGCTATAAAGTTTGGAAGTAGTAATAAAGATGGTTGAACGGTCCAACACTCCACCGCCTCAGATCACCGATTTGTCTTTCACCGACGGGAAAGTGTTCGAGAAAGTGTTCGTTGATGGCATGGCATTGGTCGAAGAAACCGCATCATATTTGGATGGACCTGGCCGAAAACTATCGTCCACACTGCCGCGCGAGGCGAGTTTAACCTATGCCGCCTGGAGCATGGAATTGACCACAAGACTGATGCAAGCGGCGAGTTGGCTGGTTATGCAAAAAGCTGTTCGTGACGGCGATATGCATTCCGACGACGCGATGAAACCAAAATACCGAATCAGTCGCGAAGATCCTGCACTGGATGCCAAGGCACAGCGCGGGCGCGGATTGCCAGATGTCTTTTTGGACTTGGTGGAACGCTCTGAAGCCTTGTTCGAACGCATTTGTCGCTTGGACCAGGCCATTTATGGCCGCGGGGTTGTCGACAGCAATAGTCCGGTCGGTGATCAACTCGCTCAATTGCAAAAAGCCGCTGAAACCGGCGCATTCGACCCATTACGCGTTTGGGGTAAAGCGCGTTAGCGGCGCAGAGACACACGAATCTGATCTAGCTCAACCGCTTTTCCATCTTCATCGACAAAGGCGGTCCGCACTTTCTGGCGCGACTTCGTGTCGGTGAAGGACATTGGCGCAGGCGAGTCGCGGCGGATCCAATCATCACCCCATTGCATCAGGCCGATCAAAACGGGACGCAAGGCTTCGCCAGCCGGGCTGAGCACGTATTCCGGGCGTGCGCGTTTGCCGTCCTCTTTATAGTCTTGCTTGGTCAAGAGATCATGCGCCACCAGCTTGCGAAGGCGACCCGATAGCACGGTCCTTGGAATCGCGAGCTCGGTCTGAAAATCATCAAACCGCCGCACGCCAAACAAAGCTGCGCGCAGGATTAACAGCGTCCAACGATCGCCGATAATTTCAATCGCATGAGCGAGGTGGCAGCTCTCGAGCGGAATAGGGGATTTCTGAGCGCGCGGGATCATTGCGGTGCTTTGGCTGAGTTTGCGACACGAATCCAGCTTATTTTTGATCTTCGCCGAAGCTCACGTTGCGCGTGCGCGCTGGCTCGGCTAGGGGAGGCGCCAGAACGTTTTGTTGAGATGGGAGGCCTTAAATGGCTCGAAAGAAGATCGCCCTGATTGGGTCGGGAATGATTGGTGGAACGCTTGCACATGTCGCCGCGCGCGAGGAGTTGGGAGACGTCGTCTTATTTGACATCGCCGAAGGTCTCCCGCAGGGCAAAGCGCTCGATTTGGCAGAATCGACCCCGGTTTATGGCAGTTCGGTCGATCTGAAGGGCGCCAATGAGTATGCCGATATTGCCGGGGCCGATGTCTGCATCGTCACCGCTGGTGTGCCGCGCAAACCGGGTATGAGCCGTGACGATCTGCTCGGCATCAATTTGAAAGTGATGAAAGCGGTCGGAGAGGGCATTAAAGCGCATGCTCCGAATGCCTTTGTGATTTGCATCACCAACCCGCTCGACGCGATGGTTTGGGCGCTTCAGCAATTCTCGGGCTTACCCACCAATAAAGTGGTCGGCATGGCCGGTGTCCTCGATTCTAGCCGGTTTGCTTATTTCTTATCCGAGGCAACCGGCGTCTCCGTGGCCGATATTCACGCTTGGACACTGGCTGGCCATGGCGACTCCATGGTGCCAATGGTGCGTCACTCAACGGTTGGCGGCCTGCCGCTGACGGAGCTCGTCAAGCAAGGCTGGATGAGCCAAGAGAAGCTCGATGCAATTGTCGACCGAACACGCAAAGGCGGCGGCGAAATTGTCGCCCTTCTGAAAACGGGATCGGCTTATTACGCGCCGGCGGAATCCGCGATTGCAATGGCAAAGTCTTATCTCAAAGATCAAAAGCGCGTTCTGCCATCGGCGGCTTGGTGTGACGGTCAGTATGGGCTGAACGGTTTGTATGTTGGGGTTCCGACCTTAATCGGCGCAAACGGCACTGAAAAAATCATCGAGTTTGATTTCAACGACACCGAACGCGAGATGTTCATGGCCTCGGTTGAAGCCGTTAAAGGTCTTGTCGAAGACTGTAAAAAGCTCGAGCCTGCGCTCGCTTAAACGCACTTGCGCCGCTTTACCGTCGCAGCCGCGCGCTGCGCCGGTTTGCATGTTCTGATCACTTGCGATCACAGACCCGTGAGGGACCTATTCAGGGCCAGCTGGTCTGTCTAAGCACAAGCAAAGTTCGAATTGGGAGACTTTTCAGCATGCTTCGATCCATCATCCTCGCCTCGACCATTTTATTTGCGGGCGCCGCCCATGCGGACGGCCATGGCCATAGCCATGCAACCCTAGAAATCGGCGCCGCACCGGCGCTGAGCGCCGTTACGGTTACCGGTGAAACGGTTGGTTTCGATGACATCTCAGGCGCCAATGGTGCCGTCATTGTGTTTAGCCGGTCGCTCGAATGGTGCCCGTACTGCAAAGCACAAGCCATCGAATTAGAAACCATCAAAGCGGACCTCGAAGCGTCTGGATGGTCGTTGAACATCCTGACATATGACGCTCCAGAGACGATGGCGAAATTCGCAAAAGAGTCGGGTCTGACCTATACGACCTTGTCCGACACAGATTCCGCGACAATCGATGCCTTCGGTCTGCGCAATACGGAGATGACGCCCGGTAGCCGGTTCGATGGTATTCCGCATCCTGCGATTGTCTACATGGCAGCCGATGGCACCGTTGCCGGTGTTCAAAAGGAAGACGGTTACGAAACCAGACCGGAGACGGCGGGCATTCCCGCTATGGCCGCCAGCCTGACCCAGGCTGCGGCCCGGTAATCAGAACCATTCCATTTCGGAATAAGTGTTTGACGAAATAAGCGTTGGGCACCCGCGACAATGGTCCCCACCTCTCGCTTGTAGCAAGAGATGGAGGCCCATATGGCTCGCAATATTTTACATATCGATGCGTCAGCGCGCAGCGAAGGCTCCTATTCCAGAGCGTTGACGGCGCAACTGGTCGACAAATTAAAGCAAGAGGGCGGCGACATTGTGCACCGTGATGTTGGCTTAAACCCTTTGCCAGTGGTGACCCAAGACTGGGTCGGCGCAAACTTTACCCCGGACGAAGCGCGGACCGAAGCGCAACGCGAAACTCTGGCGTTGTCGGACGCACTGATCGAAGAGCTGAAGGCCGCCGATACTTTGGTGATTGGGGCGCCGGTTTACAATTTTGGCGTTCCCGCGTCGCTGAAAGCCTGGATCGATCTGATCGCCCGCGCGCGGAAGACGTTCAAATACACCGATCAAGGTCCACTGGGTCTGCTTGAGGGGAAAAAAGCTTACATTGTCATTGCCACGGGCGGCACACCGAGCGGCTCAGACATGGATTTCGCCACCCCCTATCTTCGTCACATTCTCGGCTTTCTCGGGATCCGCGACGTCATGATCATTGCTGCGGATCAATTGATGGCGACGGGCGATGAAAAAATCGCCGCGGCGCAGCGCGAGATTGATGCGCTGGCCGCGTAAATCTGGATAAACGCTAGACGCATCCCATGAACGGATTAGCCTCTCCCAAAAGAACTGGGAGGGGCTGATCATGTTTCTACGCTGCCGGATCAAATCAGATTATAAACCGTCGCCGGGACGATGAGCCCCGAAGCCGCGCTTACGCAAACGGTGGGATTTACAGCCGCAAGGATCGATCAAGTCGAGGCTGCGGACAGGCTCGAGCCCTGGATCGTCATCGGCGGCGTGTTGATGGCTCAGCAAGCTGCCGCGATCGCATTGCGCGCTGCCGGGGACAGTATTCCCGCGCAAGCTGGCGCGACTGAGCTTTTGCTTCGAGCAGCATCAAAGGATCGTTTGCCCGCGCCGTTCACGCTGCCCTTTGGATCAGCAGCGCGGCAGGAATTTGAGCGACTGGTTGAGGCGCGCAACAGTTTCATGCATCCGCGCGCGCTGGCTTGGTTTGTAAGCGCTAATACACTCTCACGCGCTTTACCCATTGCCTCGCGCGCAGTTCGGCACATGATTTTGACCCAGCCTATTTTGACCGATCTCGTGTCGCCGGCGCAGCAACGCGAAATAGACCATGCGCTGAGCGCAATAGAAGCCTTCGCTGAATTTCTCGATGACTCAGCATACTAAAGGCCGCGCCAGACCGTAAGGCATCGTTTGACCTGGCGTCAATTAGCCAATACTATAAGAATATTATGGAAGCGGTTCGGCTTTTAAACATCTTCACGAAAGTCTTCACACTCATACCCATCTCAATCAGCTGTTTTGGGTTTGCGGCAGGTCAGCGGGACGCCATTCCGATATCTCTTTGTGAAACGCGATTTTCAGAACATGGCATCGATGTCTTCGTCACGTCATTTAGTGTGAACCGAAAACGTCTCCTTGAGTCAGGTGGTCCATACCTCATCGATCCCCTCGCGCCCCGAACCGCGACGGCGGATACGTATATAACTTTCGCCGTTGACGAGGAACGCTTTGGTGTTGGCGGGCTTGCCCAAAGTCAAAAACGGGAACTCACTTTGCATATCAAATCGGACGGCACGCCCCGCCCGACCAATGTCACGATCTATTTTGAGGATGTTGAATCGGCAACGGCTGAGTCTTTGAATGCGCGTAACCTCGAGTGCCGCCTGGCACTTGACGGAGAGCCGATCGACGCAGTTCAAACGCTGACGTTTGAACGCTCACCCTATAAGAAGACATGGTCGGCAAGCTGCGGGACCAAAGATCCGGATAATACGCTTGGAATGGTGGATATCGGAATTATCGACGCCGATACGCGCGAACCAGTGTATCGTGGACGCTTTGGCGCACAGATACCGCCAGATACGCTAAATCGGATCGCTTCGGCAATCCGCTCGACCTCTCAGAATGCCGTCTTGGGCGCCTGCGATATAGACTGAAAGCAAGCGTCATCGCTCGCCGTTCCAGGAACCAAAAAACCCCGAGCGCATTGCCCGGGGTTTTCTCAATGTGCGCGTTGGTTCTAAAACCTTAGTCTTCGGTCTTTTGCTCGTCCTCGGCGGCCTCTTCGGCTGGCGCGTCTGCTTCAGCAGCTTCAGCGTCAGCTTTTGCGGCTTTCGCAGCTTCCTTCTCGGCTTTAGCAGCCGCTTTGGCTTCTTTTTCAGCTTCTTTACGAGCGGCTTCTTTTTCAGCCCGCTCTTCGATCCGCTCTTTGGCTTTCGCGCCTGGCTCACCTTTTTTCGGGTTGTTGCCAGCTGTCCAGCCATAGACCGGGGCCTTCTCGCCTTCGAGCGTGATGTCGCTCAAAAAGCGCGCGACGCGATCGGTCGGCTTGGCACCTTTCTTGATCCAGTCCGCGGCTTTCGCACCGTCGATTTTCACGCGGCTTTCGCTGTCTTTTGGCAGGCGTGGATCATAGGTGCCGATCTTCTCAATGAAGCGGCCGTCGCGTGGCATGCGGCTGTCCGCGACAACAACACTATAGAAAGGGCGTTTTTTGGACCCGCCGCGCGCGAGTCGAATTTTGAGGGCCATGGGTTACTCCTGAATTTTGGGCGTCTCTAAGCACACGTCCGAACGTCCCGGCCGTGAGCCGGGATCTTTTGCGGCGTGTGAAGTCTGTGTTGAGGGAGGTCCCGGCTCAAGGCCGGGACGTTCGGGGAAGAAGGCGAGCGACATCATTTCGTCTCCCGCCATTTTTCGTGGTGGCGGATGACTTCCGCCACGATGAACGTCAAAAACTTTTCGGCAAAGACCGGGTCGAGATTGCTCTCTTCGGCGAGTTTGCGGAGGCGCTCGATTTGACGCGCCTCGCGGGCTTTGTCGGCGGGCGGCATGTCATTCTCAGCTTTGAGTTTGCCGACGGCTTGGGTGATTTTGAAGCGTTCCGCCAGCGTGTGCAGTAAGATCGCATCGAGATTGTCGATGCTGGCACGGTATTGGGCGAGTTGGTCGGCTGGGGAGGTCATTGCTTGTCCTTCCTGCTGAAGGTCCAATCACCACCTATTAAGAGCATGAGCGCCCCAGAGACTATGCAAAAAGTTTTCGCGTACCCTAGCCAACCCACTCTGTAAGACTCCGCGATCAAATCGATCGCCAAAGTGCCGAAGAATAACAGTATAAACCCACAAAACATTGTTATTGGGCCCACCCAAAGGCGTTTGATCTCTTTGCTCATTTTTTCGGCCCCGTCAGCCCCGGAATGTTCGGCACGCCGCCGGCTCCTGGCATACCGCCTGGCATTGCCGCGCCGCCGCCCATTTTAGCGAGATCCGCCGGAGAAACCCCAGCCTGGCCCATCATATTCATCATGCCGCGCATGCCGCCTTTGGACATTTTCTTCATCATGCCGGCCATTTGCTTATGCATCTTGAGGACGCGATTGACGTCTTGGACGGTGACGCCAGCCCCCGCAGCAATCCGCTTGCGACGTGAGGCATTGAGCAGCGCTGGCTTGGCGCGCTCTTTCTTGGTCATGGACGAGATGATCGCCGCTTGGCGCAAGATCACTTTGTCATCCATGCCGGATGCATCAAGGGCTTGCTTGGCTTTCTTGGCGCCCGGCAAGAGGCCCATAATGCCGCCAAGGCCGCCCATTTTCTGCATTTGCTGAAGCTGCTGCGCGAGGTCGTCCAAGTCGAACTGCCCTTTGGCCATTTTCTTGGCCATCTTCTCAGCTTTTTCGGCGTCCATTTGGTCGCCAGCTTTTTCCACCAGCGAGACAATATCGCCTTGGCCAAGGATGCGGCCCGCGAGGCGTTTGGCATCAAACGCATCGAGCCCGTCGAGCTTTTCGCCGGTGCCGAGGAACTTGATCGGCAGGCCGGTCACCGCGCGCAT
>JBCCXW010000147.1:0-8032 GCA_039191105.1 Pseudomonadota bacterium | reverse complement strand
CCACATGTTTAACAGCGTGAGGTTGGAAACGGCGCCCAGGCGCGCCAAATGGTCAGCTTCGCCGCGAGAGGTATCTTGCACGCTATCACTGCCGAGGACGAGCGTCACACCGGCCTGTTCCAGGCGTTTTAAGTTGGCCTTCTGGGCCATGAGGATTGCTTCAAATAGGTCCGGATCGCGAAATCGAAATCGGTTCGCGACGGTGAAAGTCGTCACGATTGCCGCATTGTTTGCGAGCGCCAATCGAATGCTCTCTTCCGACACGCGCGCAGTGGAGTCATAAGAGGGCAAATGCATGATCATGTCGGCGCCGGCTTGTAGCGCGATCCGCATGTCAAAATCGCTCTCGACATGGACTGCGACGCGCAAATTGTCATTGTGTGCGAGCTGAACCAGTGCCGGCATCAAAGCGGGATCAAGGCCGCGTTGACCAAAATAATTGGGATCGTCTTTACGCTGCGCATACTCTTCCGAAAAATACAGCATTACTTTCAAAAAAGCCGGATTTTCCGCTTTGATCAGGTCATACTTGCGCGTCACTTCTGCGAACGTGTCGGCTTCGAAATAGCCGACATCCGCCATCGTTTCTTTGGTGAACTCCGGGTAGGAGTCGAACCGGTCCATAAGAAATTCTCGCAGGCCTCGAGGGTGACCTCCGGGGGCTGTTAGGCCATTATTGCCAAAGGCGACATCAACAGAGGACGGCGTGTTGAGATCTTGTGCTGATAAATCGCGATAGAGTTTAAAAGATCCCGGCATAACGGCATAAAAAACGCCATCGCTTAGATATCTGGTCACCAGAGTCTCGACCGGCTCAGCGCTGCCGCCGAGATTGTGGTTGTGCCCCTCGCAGAATGGCGGAACGATGTAAGCATCTGCCAGATCAATCGTTCTCAGCGAAGGCAATGTCCGCTCTGAAAACAGCAATCTGCCCTTGATCACATAGGCTGTCTTGCGCACAAACGCCGCGCCGCGAAACCATTGGCCGTTTTCGAAACGATAATCCGCTGTCGGCGGCTGTGGACGGCAAGCCGCGCAAAGCGTGAGGAAGATCAGGATCAAACGTATCACGTTGGCCGGCTTTCACTCTCAACATGCAGATTGTTGCAATCGGGGTCGCGCGCTGACACGGCTATGAGACGTCTGTGGGCGCATCGATTTTTTTCTGTGAATCGACATTTTGGACTTGCGAATGAACAGGTCCGGACGTGATGATGATCGCTGCTGGGCAGTAGAAAGAGCGATCATGGACCACCGCATAGGCAATCAATCGACGCAATCTCACGCTTCAGTTTGGCGCGCGGCAATTGCACCGCTCAAAACCTGGTTCCAATCGCATTTGGAATTGGCTGTGATGTCGAGCGCCTTCGCGGCAATGACGTTGGCCTATATCGTGGTGTTCCAGATCGCGCGCGAAGAAGGGCTGTTCACCTCGATCAGCGCGGGCCTGCGCAATATCGGGGCAATTCTCCCAATCGCCGTTTTTGTGCGTTTCTGCGTTCGGGGTCCGCTGCGACAGCTTCGGTTTCCAAGTAAAGTGCTGGCCCATATTGTCCTGGCCTGCTTTGTCTCACTGGCCTGGTACACACTCGTTTTGTTTCTGCGAAATTGGTCATTTGACTGGATGCAATCCGGTCTGGAGCTGACGCCTTTTTCGGAAAAAGCGTCGTTCTGGCACCTCTATCAAGGCTTGGTTGTCTATGCCGCGATCGTAGCGGCGTCGTATGCATTTCTTCTCAGATCCGAAATCGCGGCGCTGCACCAAAAGCCAGCTTCATCCGCGCCGTACCAGACCACTCAGACGGGATCCTTGTTCGTCAAATCAGGCGATGAAATCATCCATCTCGCGCACCACGATGTGACCCATGTTTCCGCAAATAATGAGACCGTGATCGTCCATACGCGGCAGCGGCGGTTCCGCTCGCGAAGGAAAATCCGTGACCTCGAGCGCCAATTGCAAGCATTTGGGTTTGTGCGTCTCCACCGTTCTCACTTGATCAATATCGCAATGGTCCAGTCGGCAGAACCTACCGGAGATGGGCGCCTGACCGTGCATATGATCAATAATACCTCGCTTGTCTCCAGCCGGGCTGGCGCAAAACGGTTTAGAGATTGCGTTTCCGTATGACATCGTCGCCGGCGGGATCTGCCCGTTTCGACCCTCCGCTCGGGGAAAATTAAAAAGCGCTCATCCTGATGAATCTAAGCGCTTTTTCACGTGTGGAAGCCTTGTCCGGTGGTTATACGGTGCCGAGCCGTTAATCGCATAAAACGGCGTTTGGAAGTCTTTGGTAACCTTATCGGGGGAGACTCACCATACCTTTGGGAAGAGCGTGGCGTTTCAGTTCATAGATTTTAGAAACGGACAAAGATTCGAACCCGGGTCTCGTCTGTTTGGAGACTCCAGATTGTCGAAAAATACTGTCATTGTTTTGGTGATGACCCTCGCGCTCGCGGCATGCGGTGGGTCATCGGACCCCGGGAGCATGCCAGGCGATACGGCGCTGCTCACAGGCCCGCCGACCACGCCATCGCCGCCGCCAGTGCCGGATCCTGACCCAGACCCCGAACCGACCATGCCAGCGATGCCGATGACGCATGATCACCGGCCCAATATCATCAATATCCCCGCGCCATTTTCAAGACTGTCGCCCTCTTGGAACCGGAAAACAGAGAACACATCTGTTCAAAATCAAAGCAGCATCAAAGATGCGCAAAACCTGAACGGCGCATTTCGGGTGCAATGCGGTGTCTCCTACTATGCCAGAACGGACCCCTTGCTGAACCGAGACGATGCCGAGCCAATGTCGCATATGCACACCTATTTCGGAGGGGATGTGCTGACCGATGACGCAACCGACCTCAACGACCTCACCGCCGACGGAACCGGTTCCACATGCGCTGGCGGAGCCGTGAACCGATCCTTGTATTGGATTCCGACAATGCTGCGTATGGAAGGGGGTGGCATTCATACGGTCGTCGAGCCGACCAATTTCTTCGCCTACTACAAGAATTCGCTGAATATTTATGGCAAGACCGAGTCCGTTATCTTCAGTCGAAACAAGGGCATTCCCGACAAAACCTTGATTGCCCGCGCTCTGCCGGACTCTATGCCAGCGGCTTGGTACGATCTGAAAATGATATCTTACAGCTATGAGGACAATCCCAATATCGAGAAGGGTAATAATTCTCAGTGGGAGTGCCCAAGCCGATCTGGCGGCACCAGCAAAACAACAAATGTCATGCCCTTGGATTGCGCCCCAAACTCCACTTTGCGCGTGCAAATGTGGTTTCCGCAATGCCTCAACACCAAAAAGCAACCTCGATCGCCCAGAGAGAGCACCAATGCGGCGCAGTATTCTGCGGAGGGGCAGCTTGAATGGCTGCAATTTGCTAAGAACCGCGTCAATGATGATGGCTGTCCGTCCGACACGGCTGACGATACATGGGTACGAATCCCTACGCTGAGTTATGCGGTTTTTTACAAAGTAGATGATACGGGGAATGCCAATTGGATCCTGAGCAGCGACCATATGATGGGCGACGGTCGGCCGGGCAACAGCATGCATGGCGATTTCATGAATGGTTGGAATCCAAACGCGGCTTCGTCTTGGTATGAAGACTGCCTGATGAACAATAAGAGCTGCACCAATTTCTACGATAATCTTGGCGGCAACCGCTGGGTTAGGCTGGTCGGCGACCAAAACGCGCTGTTCACCAATCAGTAGAGCGGCAAAGATGCGCTACAGATCCATAGCCAAACGGTCTTCTCTCTATGAAGTGACCTTGATCTTCGGGCATCGGCGCTGGCCCTGAGCATAGGCTCTGGGCCGGTCCGTGCAGCGCGCGCTCAGCCTGGGTCTGCGATCCGCCGCGCACAACTTTCAATTCGTACGCTTGCTTTTCGGCCCCTGTCCTGATGAATGAGCGGCGATTTCGAGCGTGTTCGATTTGCAGACATAATGGCAGTATTGTTCGCTGGAGAACAGGTTTGCATTCGAAGTCAAACGCGCTAGACGTGGGGCGAAGCGAGGGTTGAAATGAGCCAAGTTAGCGATGCGAAAAACCTTGTCCGCGCGCACATGAAGCGGTTCGACACAGCTCATGTTGGATCTTTGTTTGAAGCGGGGTGCCAGGCTTTTAGCGCTGATTTCAAATGGCGCAGTATGCACCCTTTCTACGAAAAATTGAGCGCCCAAGATGTGGTCGAAGACTTTTGGTGCCCGTTACGCCAATCCTTCCGGCACTTGCAGCGGCGAGAGGATATTTTCTTTGGCGGCCCAAACGATGCGGATGCAGAAGCAAGCGTCTGGACCTGCAGCATGGGGCATTTCGTGGGGCTCTTCGATGCGGACTGGTTGGGCATTCCGTGCACCCGTCGTCTGGCGCATTTGCGCTATGCCGAATTCATGCGCGTGGAGGAGGGAGAGATTGTCGAAAGCGCGCTGTTTTTTGATCTGCTGGGTTTGATGCATCAAAGCGGCGTTTACCCGCTTCCGCCGATGACTGGAACGTATTTCGTCTATCCAGGCCCGCAGACGCAAGATGGGATTTTGCTCACCGACCAAAGCCTTGCGGAATCCCAAAAGACCCTTGCCTTGATGAATGAGATGATTGCCGATCTTCACTCAATCAATCATTTGACCGAGGCGCGCTGCCCCCCGGAACTGCTGCAACGCACCTGGCATGATCATATGTCATGGTACGGCCCCTGCGGAATCGGCGCGACCTACACGATTGAGAGATATCAGGAACAGCATCAACATCCCTTCCGCTTGAACCTTGTGGACAAGACCTATCACGGGCATGTCGCCCGCTTTGCGGAAGGTAAGTATTCGGGCTTCTTCGGCTGGGCCAATTTGAGCAACCGCAACTTGGGTGGGTTTCTCGGCTTGCCGGCGGCGGCAGGCGCGAGCGAAATGCGTGTGGTCGATATTTATCGTCGCGAGGGCGACAAGCTGATTGAGAACTGGATCTTTATCGATCTCCCATATTATCTCAAACAGCAGGGTCTCGACATTCTTGAGCGGCTGGCTGAGTTGCGAGGACTGTAAGGTGTAGATTTTTGCTCCCAATGGCAGGTGCGAGCCGGATCAACACTCAACCACATTCACGGCCAGTCCGCCTTGGCTGGTCTCCTTATACTTCGATGACATATCGAGTCCGGTCTGGCGCATGGTTTCAATCACTTGATCGAGCGAAACTTTCATCGGGCCCGTCGAGTGCAATGCCAGGCGGGCAGCATTTACCGCTTTGACCGCGCCGAGTGCATTTCGCTCGATACAGGGAATCTGAACCAGGCCGCCGACGGGGTCACAGGTGAGGCCGAGATTGTGTTCCATGCCGATCTCAGCGGCTTGGGCAACTTGCAATGGCGTCCCACCCCAAACCGCTGCCAGCCCGCCCGCGGCCATAGAGCAGGCGACGCCGACCTCACCTTGGCACCCCATCTCAGCGCCTGAAATCGATGCCCTTTGTTTGTATAAAAGACCAATACCGCCCGCCGTCGCGAGGAAGGTCTCCACGTTACGCTTTGGGTTCGAGGAGTCCCGGCAATAATGACGGAGGATCGCCGGGATGATGCCCGCCGCTCCATTGGTCGGCGCTGTGACGACTTTGCCGCCCGCCGCATTTTCCTCATTCACGGCCATGGCATAGGTGTTCAACCAATCAAAAAGTTGCTCTTTTTCATTTGCTTGCGGCTGGGCGTTGAGTTTTTGCCAAAGTGTGGGCGCGCGCCTTTGGACCGCCAAGCTGCCGGGCAGGGTGCCTTCCGTCCGCAGACCGCGATCGATGCAGCTCATCATTGCGGAAACGATCTCGGACAGCGCGGCCTCCGTCTCTGGACGCGGACGCTTGGCATCTTCATTCAGCAGAATGATGTCGCGCATATTCAGTGCATTCCGATCACAGTGGTCGAGGAGTTCAGCGGCGGAGCCAAACTCAAATGGGACCGCAGATCCTGCCGGGACCAAATCATTCTCGATCGGCGTTTGCAATTGTCGCTTTGAGGCAATGAAGCCGCCCCCAGTTGAGTAATAGACGCGCGAGAGCACGTGTTCGCCAGCTCTGTTCGTCAAAACGCATTCCATTTCATTCGGATGCAAATCGGCGGCGGTTTCGAAGTCCAAAACCACATCCGCATTGGGGTCGAATTGGAGCTGTCCGCGATTGCCCGGCCGTAAAGTATGGTGATGGAAGATGTCGCTGAGAGCCGCGTCGGCTTCATCTACGTCAATCGTTGCGGGTTCGAACCCCAATAGGCCGAGTATCGTGGCGCGCGGGGTTCCGTGGCCTTCGCCTGTAAAAGCAAGTGAGCCGCGCAGGAAAATCCGCACGCGTAACCCCTCGAGAGGTATCTTCGTGTAATCGACTTCGGCCAAAAAACGATGCGCAATCCGCATCGGTCCAACAGTGTGCGAGCTTGAAGGGCCGATCCCTATTCGAAAGACGTCAAGAATTGAAAGCATCTAAGCGTGGAATCCATTTTGCATTCGAATGCAATATGTGCTTTTGTAGGAGCTGAAGTAAGAGAGATCAATCAAGTGTCGCAACCGTCTATCGTCTTTCTTCCTGGCTTCATGTGTGACGCGCGTTTATTTGCGCCGCAAATTGAGGTCATGCAAGCTGCGGGCTATGATTGCATGGTCGGCGATCTATCGCGCGCATGCTCCATCGAGCGGTTGGCAAAACAGGTCCTTGATGATGCACCGAAACGCTTCGCGCTCGTCGGATTGTCCATGGGGGGCATCGTTGGATTGGAAATCTGCAAACAGGCGCCAGAGCGGGTGACGCATCTTGCGCTCCTTAACACAACTGCGCGTGCAGACAGCGCTGGGCAGGCAAGAAAGCAGCAACTGGGCAGAGTGGCCAGTGGGGCCCTCGATTTGGTGTTGAAGGAAGAGCTCAAACCGCAATATCTCGCACCTGAAAACCGCACCCATGAGCGTTTGGAGACGCTGGAGCAAATGGGCATTGATCTCGGCGAAAACGTGTTTTGCCGACAAACCATCGCTTTGCTCATTCGCGAATCATACGTGCAATTCTGTGAGAGTATTCTCTGTCCCACACTGCTCATTGCAGGTGCGCAAGATCAGGTTTGTCCCGTTGAGCGTCACCAAGAAATCGAAATGAAAATTCCCAGCGCAAATCTGCACGTGCTGGAGGGCTGCGGTCACATTTCGACGCTGGAGCAACCAGAGCAAGTGAATGAAGCCCTGTTCGGATTATTGAGTCGCCCCGCTGCGCGCACCACGAAAAGCGGAACGCATCGGTTAAGCGTGATGAATGGGTAAATCGGCCTGGAATGCTGTGAGTTCGAACTTGGGGTGAGGAAAGGGGTAATCATCTTATGTCGAAAGCGAGCGTGACTGGGCGCCGAAGCATTGATGAGCGTGTTGTAAAATACGCTCACCTGGAGCCGTGCTTTGACGCCTTCATCGACACGCGCACCCCTGGATCGGACAAGAAAGAGAACTTCACGATCATCGGTCCGGGCGTGTCTGAAAATGCCAATCAGCATGTGCACATTGCCGAGCCACATGGGTTCAATATTGGCGGTGCGCGACAGCCACCAAACTGCACAAATTCGCAGCACAGCCACGACACCGTCGAGGTGTTTTATGTGCATAGCGGAACATGGCGGTTCCAAACGGGAGAACATGCCGATGACGCTCAGATCATTCTCAATCCTGGTGACCTCATCTCAATCCCGACCAATGTGTTTCGCGGGTTCACCAATATTGGCGACACCGTGGGCTATCTCTGGGCGGTTCTGGGGGGCGATGATCCGGGCCGCGTTTTATGGGCGCCAAAGGTTTTCGATATGGCCCGGGATTACGGCCTCATCCTTCTCGACGATGGTACGCTTGTCGATACGCTCAAAGGTGACACCGTCCCTTACGGAAAGCAGCCCATGCCAGTTACCTCAGCGGCGCAAGTCGCTGCCTTAGACGTCTATTCTGACGCGCAACTCGCCAACTGCGTGGTGCGCTCCGATCAGGGGGAACATACTGGGGGGTTCGATCATTTG
>JBCCXW010000146.1:0-8038 GCA_039191105.1 Pseudomonadota bacterium | reverse complement strand
TTCGATTTCCAGCTTCGACAAAGGATGCGAGAATTGCCGCAAGACCGCGTCTGGATCCGAGCAAGGCCGCGCAAACCCAATCGTCAGGGGGTGATCGCCTGTATCAACGCAGCGCACAATCAACTGAAACCGCCGTGCCCCACGCTGATCTTGCTCGAGGCGCCCACAAATCTGTATCGCGAGCCGGCGCAACACCTTTTCCAAATCGTCTAAAAAGCCAATTGGCTCTGGCAGGGTCATACGCGCGGCATAGGTCGGGTCTGCCACTTTCGGAGTTACCGGATCAGGTGTGACGCCTGTGGCAGTTTGCAAAGCCTGCGTGAGGTGCAATCCAAACCGGCGGGCGAGTTCCGCAGACTTTTGAGACTGTAAGTGACCAATTGTTGTCAGCCCTGCCCGAGCCAGCTCACTGACCATTTTATGTGGGACATCAAGCGCAGCGATCGGGAGCTCTGCCAGGGCCGCAATCATCTCACCGGCTGGGGCGAGCGAAACCTCATTTGGCCCAAATCGAGCCAAAGCCCGCGCGCCGCCTTTGGTGTCTGCAATACCGATTTGCGCCTGGATCTGAAGATCCCCTAAGCGAAGAAGCGCTTCCTGCCCCATCTGCGCTTCCCCCCCGAAGAGATGGGCGCATCCGCTAATTTCGAGCAACAGACCGTCCGGAGCATCAAGAGAGACCCTGGGCGAGAGCGTGTCTGACCAGCGCCATAAAGCCCGCAGCAATAGATCTTCCCGCACCCCATCGCTCGGCTCCGTCAAAAGATCCGGACAGATGGCGCGCGCATCCGCCAGAGCCTGGCCCGCCACGACACCTGCTTTCAGAGCAGCATCATTGGCATGCGTGACCCGCCATGCATTTTTCTCTTCCGCAATGATCCCGAAAGGACCGGCCAGACGCGGGTCGCTTTGTCGGGTAAGACGATCAAGCGGGAGCTGCGGGAGCCATATGGAGAGTATCCTCGGCATTCTGCCCTCGTTGCTGTTCGCTTGCCCGTGTCACACGCCAAGCGCCGGTTTCCCCGTTTTTGCCTTTGATGCAGCGCCAGTCCCAGGTGGGGTGATCGGCATGGACGGGGCTGCAGTCCCATCGTGTTTGCGCCGCTGATGTCGCGACGCCGCCGCGTAGCAGGATCAAGCCCAGCCCTCCGCCCTGTTCGGCCGCCAATTGTAGCCGACGACTTTCTTTCAAAGAGAGCTGATCCGGCATATCTAGGATCACGCAGAATCCGCCTTCCGCCCGCAAAGCTTGGTCGGCGGCCCAGAGTAACTCACCGCGCGACACGGCCTCGACCAACACCATGTCTTCAATGTCGACATAAGTTTGAAGCCCCGTCGGGCAGAGGCTGATCAAGTCACGATACAAAGCGATCCAAAGAATAGTCTGGCCCTGCTTTGCAGCCGCCATGACCGCGAATAGGTCGGCGCCTGCGCCCGTGACTTCATGAATGCGCCCCTTGCGCAAAGCCACATGATCGCCCACTGCCAGCACCTTCTGTGCTGGCAAGAGCGCCCCGGCCGGGCGTAAGGAATGCAGGTCGACGGGTCGCATTTGTTCTATTTTTGTTCTTTTTTTGAGAGAGTCAATCGGGAATTGAACCTGTGCGGCGTTTGGTGCTGCTCCAGGGGCGCTGTGGGTCAGCTCAGAGCCTTTTACGAGGTGATTTTGGGACACAGAGGCTTCTCAAATTGATGCCCTGCATTAGCATAACTTAATGATCGTACGACACGCCCAAGAAACGGACAAATTGAACGTCATCGCTCTGTGGCACGCGTGCGGTTTAACACGCCCGTGGAATCGGCCCGAAGAGGACTTTGATTTCGCCTTAGGCGGTCCGTCTTCTACGGTGCTCGTTGTGGACTCTGGCGATCAGATTATCGGCTCGGCTCTCGTCGGCCATGACGGTCATCGCGGCACCGTCTACTATGTTTCGATATCACCTGATTGGCAAAGCTCAGGACTTGGAAAGACGCTAATGAACGCTGCTGAAGACTGGCTCCGAGACCATGGCGTGTGGAAAGTGAACCTTCTCGTGCGCCGAGATAACGCCCCCGCCGTCCAATTCTACGAAAAGCAAGGATACGGCGATCAGGACTGCATCGTCTTGGGAAAACGTCTGGACGGCCGCGTCGATCGATCAAGACGCTGATAAAGCGGTGCAGGGCTTAGAGAGGCGCAGCTGCGCTAGACGCGTGTTGTGCATTCGGCTGCTCTGAAATCTGGCGCGATGAGGCTTCCAAGCTCCATGCGCCGCCGATTTCAACGGCTGGTCCAGGGGGCGCCAAATCCTTGCTATCAGCCATTACCAGCGTGATATGTTATTTCATTCTATTTCTATTCATGAGGCCGTGAATAGGCTAAAGTACGAAGGCAAATCTGAGGGTAAGACCCATGACACAAGCATATCGTACGCCGCCCATAACGCTATCACGTCGAGACCTGATCAATGGCCTCGCCTGCGGTTCGGTCGTTGCTTTTTCAAGCGCCACAGTCTCCGGCTGCGCAACCAATGAGGCGCTTGGGCGGTCGCAATTCATGCTCGTTTCGGACGGACAGCTCGCCGAATTGGCGGCACAATCGTGGACGCAGGCCCTGGAGCAAAATCCGCAAACTTCTGACCGAGCGCTTCGGCGCCGGGTTGAGGCGGTCGGTGACCGAATTGTCCAAGCCGCCGACCAGCGTTTTCCATCGCAAAACCTCACGCAAAACAACTGGGAGTTCGCAGTCTTTGAAAGTGACACAGTGAATGCCTGGGTGATGCCGGGCGGCAAGGTGGGATTCTATACGGGCCTGCTCGATATTATGGAGAATGATGACCAAATCGCCACCGTCATGGGACACGAAGCGGGCCATGTTGTCGGACGCCATTCGGCAGAGCGTTACTCGCAACAAATGGCGGCCGCTGGCGGTCTCGCCCTGGCCGGTGTCGCGCTCGAAGCTGGCGATGTTGAAAACAGCGCTCTGATCGCTGGGATCCTCGGTGCAGGCGTTACCTTTGGCGTCATCTTACCCTATTCCCGCCAACACGAATACGAAGCTGACCGGCTGGGCACGGACTTTATGGTTGGCGCCGATTACCGGGCGAATGAAGCGGTCCGTTTCTGGGATGCAATGACCCAGACGTCGGCGCAAAAGCCGATGGAATTTATGTCGACCCATCCATCTGACGCGAACCGGATTGCCGCAATGCAGTCCTACGTAACCGCACAAGGGTATGTCTAAATCGGCCACGTGAAAACGGCCGCAACGCGCGTAACGGCGCCGCCAGCTCAGGCCTGGTCGTAAGCGGCTTTCAGCCAGCCTTTTACCTCATCGTCGAACTCGGCCACCTGCGTGAGTTTTACCTTGTGGGTGCACATTCCTTTCATCGCCTCAAGGCGCCCTTGTGGCGCGATGCCTTTCAGGTTGAGGCCAAGATCGATCCGCGTTTTGGTGCTCGGCTGGATGAGCGCGAACTGCTTGCTCCGGCGCAGACTCACACTTGTCTTTTTCGGATCGACCTCGAGCGCCTCGCCGAACCCGCTGACAAAGGCAATAATGGCCTCATAAATCGGTTTCAGCGCCGCTTTGCCCTGATACTGATTGGCGACGAGATCATCGGTTGTGACGTCCAAATTCCCGATACACTTTTGCGCAATCAGATTGGCAAAGCCATGACTGACGCCGTGCTCGCCTTTGAGCAGCTTCATAATTTCGCCATGCGTGACGGCGCCGCTGGCCGCAACAAGGGCTTGCCAAGCCGCAAGGCTCTTGCCGGTTTTTTCCGGCATGTTTTTGATCATGGCTTGGGCTTGCGCTTCGGGTGACCTTGCCATGCCTAAACCTCCTCCACCGGGGTCTGCGTGACCGGGCTCGGCTCGAGCGGCCAATGCTCGATCCGTTGCGCTTTCTTTGAGACCAGGGCCACAATTGGCGACATGATGGTGACCATCTTGCCGCTAAAGGCGGGCTTACCTGTCTCGGCCAGCGCTTTGAGATTCTTGGCGATAAAGTCCTGCCCATCGAGCATTTGCTTGTGCAGGTCGCTGCCCTCAATCGCGCCTTCAATGATCAGGTCAAACTCAGTGCCGCCGCCTTTCTCTCGCAATTCATAGGTGACCTGACAGGGATCGTCTTTGAGATTGGTCATCTTAAAGGTGTGGCTGTAGCGATAGGGCGGCTCGAAAGCGAGCACCTCGCCGACCACCATGGCGATTTTGCGGTTGGGGTGGACCATCCGCATGCGAACGCCCGGCTTCAGACCATCCTTGGTGTCACAAATACTGCCAAAGAAGAACGGCAGCGGCTTGTCGGTCGCCACCAATATCGACCAGACGGTCTCTATCGGCGCTTGGATAAACGTTCGGTGCACTGATTTCTCAGCATAATTCGGTGTCTCAGTCATTTTCCCCATCCTCCTTTGGAACAGTATTGAATTGCGCGACATGCTCTGCCGCGTGTTTGATGAAACTTAAGCGATCCGCCCAATAGGCGCTGAAACCATCAATCCAGCGCTCATGAATGGCCTGGATCGGCATCGCATTGAGATAGAGCCGCCGCGCGCGGCCATCCTTTTGGCTGACGAGCAGGCCCGCCTGTTCCAGCACTTTGAGATGGTTCATAATCGCGATCCGGCTGACATCGAACGCTCTGGCCAACTCGCCGACGGTTTGACCCGGCTGATCGCGGACAAGATCAAGAATGCGTCGCCGCGTTTGATGCGCAAGGGCATGGAAGACCAAATCCATATCGTCATTAGTAATCATGTAATTACCTTTTTACTTTTTTTCCAATGAGTCAACCCACGCCGAGAAAATTTTCGAGCTGGAGGGCGCTTCATCCGGATTGACTTTCGCGTGGACGCTGTTCCCCGGTATGTGCTACCATTGGGAACGGAGACTGGCTGATGCTGCAGCGAATATTGCCCATTCTCATGCTCGCAAGCGCGTTTGGTATGTTAGAGAGTGTAGCCCAAACCGGCGACGCGTGCTCAGCCTCTTGGCGCACGAAGGCGTATGACAATTTTAACTTATGCCTAGAGAGTCCTGAGGCTTCAGAGTTCAAACAGAAGGCATGCGAGTCGGCGCGGACGGATTATTCATTGATGCTCCGTTTCTGCGACGACGAGGCCTACCCGCTCTCGTTTCGCGCCCGGGTTCACTTTGAACTCGGCCAAATGGATTTGGCGCTCGCAGACATTGATCGCGCCATCGCCGTCGAAAGCCCATTCTTGGATCAAGAGCAGCTCCTGGCCTTACAGGCCGACATTCGCCAACAGCTCGATTTCGAAAAAGGCCGATCGAAACTGCTGACGGCCAATGATTTGATTCGAAATGGGGGCGATTTAGCGGAAGCGGAGCGGTTGATCGATGAAGCGCTTGCGCTCGGCGTCGGCGACCAAAAAGAGCTGGCCATGAGATTGCGGGCGAACCTCCTGAACCAATCCCAGGATTGGGCGCAAGCGCGCGCTCAGATTGATGATCTGATTGCCTATCTTGCGCCGCAACAAGATGGTGAGATCTGGAAAGTGCGCGGCGACCTCTCACTTCGATTGGAGTACCCCGCGGATGCCGAAAGTGACTATACGCGCGCGCTCGAAGCGGGCTTGAATGAGACCGATCAAATCCATGTGTTCGAGCAACGCAGTCGGATCCGCTTTCAGACCTATGACTTTGACGGTGCGATCGACGATCTGACCCGATTGATCGCTTTACGCGAATTGTGGGGCGCTTATGCGCTCAGGGGCGAAGTCTATTTCCAACAGGCAAAATTGGCGCACGCCGACAATGATGTTTCTGCCGCCATTCGATTGTTCGACGGTCGAGAGAGCGATCAATTGGTCGCCCTACACCAACGGAAAGCGCGAATTCTCAAGGCCAAAGATGATGTCTCTGGCGCTTTAGACGCTTATGGTGAAGCGCTTGCCATCGCCGCCACGCCAACCCTGCAATTAGAGCGCGGAGAGTATCTTTTTCTAAACCGCTTATACGAAGCCGCGCTTGCGGATTTTGAGGCTGTGCTCACCGAGCCGAGCGCGACCCCAGATGACCTCGGGCAAGCCCATCTCAGACGCGGACTCATCCGCCATGAGTGGCAAGAGGCCGAAGCCGCATTGGCGGCCTATCGCGCCTTTTTCTACAATGCCGGCTCAGGCGACAATGCAACACTGCAAGCGATCGGCCGTGGAATGATCGCTACGTTGCAATCAAACGGCTATTATGACGGCAACCTCAGTGCTTGGGACGAGGCGATCGAAACCGCTTTGGTCAATTGTGTGCAGGACCCGAACTGTAAGTTTTGAAGCGTCCCGTCTTTCGGTCGGCAGGCGCTCACCTGAATGCTGCCCGCATTCCGAAATGATCATTCGAACGCCCTAAGCGCAGCTTAATAACTTTTTGGCAGACCCAGGACACGCTCCGCAATGAAATTGAGGATCATCTCACGGCTGACCGGCGCGATCCGGGCCAGCATCGCCTCGCGCATATAGCGCTCGACATGGTATTCGCGCGCATACCCCATTCCGCCATGGGTTAGCACGGCTGTCTCGCATGCCTTAAACCCGGCCTCGGTGCCCAAATACTTTGCCGCATTCGCTTCCGCACCGCACTCGTCACCTTGATCGAACAAGGCCGCGGCTTTGTAGGCCAGCAATTCCGCTGCGGTGAGCTCCGCCCAGGCTTTGGCGAGCGGATGCGCAATCCCTTGGTTCTGACCAATCGGTCGACCGAAGACCACGCGTTCGTTCGCATAAGTCGTCGCTTTCTCCAGCGCCGCGAAGCCGAGGCCAATGCTCTCAACCGCAAACAAGACCCGCTCTGGGTTGAGGCCCTGAATGAGATATTTGAACCCCGCCCCTTCTTCGCCGATCAAATGCTCTTTTGGCACTTCCAGCCCGTCTATGAAAAGCGTGTTGCACTCCACCGCTTTGCGGCCCATTTTCGGGATAGGATTGGCTTCGATTTTGCCGCGATCGAGATCGGTATAGAAGAGCGATAGACCAAGATACGGCTTGGCGCATTGATCTTTCGGAGTGGTGCGTGCAATGATCAAAATCTTGTCGGCCCGCTGTGCGCCGGTTGTCCAAATCTTGCGACCATTGATGACATAGCCAGAATTGGTGCGCTCGGCTTTGGTCTCGAGCGAGGATGTGTCGAGGCCCGAATTCGGTTCGGTGACCGCAAAACACATTTTCTCTTGGCCCGAGATGATCTTTGGCAGGTTTTCCTGCTTTTGCTCTGCATTACCGAATTTCTCGAGAGGTTTTGGCCCGAATATGTTGAGATGGATGGCGGAGGCCCCGGAATAGCCCGCGCCCGAGCGCGTCACCGTCTGCATCATCAAAGACGCCTCTGTTAGCCCCAGTCCTGCGCCGCCATATTCTTCCGGAAATGCAATTCCGAGCCAACCGCCTTCTGCCATTGAGTCGCAAAACGCTTCGGGCCAATCGCCGGTTTCATCGGTCTTCGCCCAGTACTCGTCGTCAAACTGTGCCACCGTGCGAGCAACACCCTCTTGAATGGCGAGTTGATCTTCGCTGAGCGCGCCTATCGAGTGCATATTTTGTCTCCTGTTGCGGGATGTTTATGCCGCAATGAAAAGCGCGTCCACTCTGACCAGGCGTCACACCCGCGCTGGCTGTATCCTCTGCGGCGAAAAGGCTCGCAAGAGGTCGTGGCTGCGCTGCGCGAGAATTAGGTCTGCCATGAATTGGGCCGTGAGCGGCGCGAGCAAGATGCCATTGCGGAAGTGTCCGGCGGCGACGAAGACCGAAGCGAGCGCCGTTTCGCCAAGGATCGGCGCATGGTCAGCCCGCCCTGGGCGCGTCCCAGCCCATGACTCGAGAATATCGCCGTCGCCAAGGGCCGGGCAAAGCGCGGCGGCGCGCGCCCGCAGCTTGGCAATTTTGTGCGGGTCTGCGGCATCTAAGACCCGCCCCGGCTCTGTCGTAGCGCCGACAATGATCCGGTCTGCCTTTGGAACAATATATAAGTCGCCGCAGCGAATGGTGATGTCAGGCGTGCCAACCGTTGGCGCGAGCGAGAGCATTTGGCCGCCATA
>JBCCXW010000145.1:0-8046 GCA_039191105.1 Pseudomonadota bacterium | reverse complement strand
GCCGGGCGCGCGCTTGCGGGCAATTCGGTCCGGCCATGCTTTTGCCAGCAGCGTGGCCGGGTCGCCTGTCGGTGTGTCTGACCCTGCCCATCGCTTTGCTTGCGCGCGCAGAGTTCGAGCGCGAGCGCTGCGGTCCGCTCTGAACCTATGCAATCGCTCGGAGAGATCATCGCTCGATCCTCCCAAACCGCGTTCGCTCATCAAAGCTGCGATTTGTGCCCCTAAGGCGCGCTCACCGGCGGTTTCAGCGCCTGCAATTAGAGCCGATAGGCGCGGCGCGAGCGGCAAACGTGCCATCGCTTTGCCTTTGGCGGTCAAGCCTTGGTTCGGCGTTAACGCGCCGAGCGCGATTAAGTCTTGAACGGCGGATTCCAGACGGCCCAGCGGAGGCGGAGTGAGCCAGGTCAGGCGCGATGGATCGCGTTCCCCCCAGTCTGCCAGGGTGAGCACCAGGCCCGATAAGTCGGCGTTCAGGATTTCCGGATCTGGCGCAAGCTGTAGACCACGTGTCTCTGCTTCGTCCCACAAACGGTAACAGATTCCTGGCCCCAAACGACCGGCGCGGCCGCGCCGTTGGTCAACATTGGCCCGGGCCGCGCGGACGGTTTGCAAGTCGGTGGAGAGGCCGCCCGGAACAAACCGCGGGACGCGGGCATAACCGGAATCGATCACAATCGAGACGCCTTCAATCGTGAGGGCGCTCTCGGCAATATCTGTGGCGAGGACGACTTTGCGTTCGCCATCCGGCGCTCGCGCGATCGCTGCCTCCTGCTCTGCTGGGCTTAAGGCGCCATATAAAGGCGCGAGCCGCACACCCTCGAGGTGTTCTAAGCGCTCCGCTGTGCGCCGAATCTCTCCCGCCCCAGGAAGGAAGGCGAGGATCGACCCGTCGGTTTCTCGCAATGCGCGCGAAATCGCATCTGCCATTTGCGGTTCGATCCGGTCGCGGCGACGCCCGAGATATCGGGTCTCGATTGGATATTGTCGGCCTCCGCTTTCCAACACCGGCGCGCTTAGCTTTGTCGCGATCTCTACCGTATCGAGCGTCGCTGACATAGCCAAGAGATGCAAATCTTCGCGCAAGCCGGTTTGCGTATCGACAGCCAGGGCGAGGCCGAGGTCCGCACTCAAACTGCGTTCATGGATCTCGTCGAAGATCACGGCACTGATGCCACTAAGTTCTGGATCAGAGAGCAAACGGCGCGTGAACAGGCCATCCGTGACCACTTCTACTTTTGTCTCAGCACTAACGTGTCGATCGACTCGTGTGGACAACCCAATGCTTTGCCCGAGCTTTTCGCCCAATGTTTCTGCCATGCGGCGCGCGGCCATACGGGCGGCAATGCGGCGCGGTTCGAGGATAATGATTTGGCCTGGGAACGGATCGAACCCGTCGATCAGGCCCGCCAATGCTAAGGGCACGCGCGTGGTTTTCCCTGCGCCCGGCGGCGCGCCGAGGATTAAGCGCCGATGTGTGCGCAGTGTCCTTGCGATTTCGGGCAATAAGGATTCGATCGGCAGGTCGTTCAAAGCTTTTCGGCGCGGTCCGTCGTTAAGGCATAAAGCGCTTTATCATAGCATTATGCGACCAGCTCAAGGCGGGTGTGCATTATCGAACGAGCCGGGGTTCATTCTCATATTGAGGCGCTTGACCGTCTAGATAGTTCTCGAAGACGCGCAACATTTCGGCTTCGATTTTGCGGTTCAGTTTGGCGCGTTGAACGGGATCAACGAGAAAGCTATTCGCGGGTCCAGACGCTTCGTGGTCCGCGATTACTCGATTGAGCAATTGTGCCATGGCCTTCGCGTCCTGTTCACTAAACGGCCGCGTCAAATCGATAGATAGGTTGTCGAGTTCGGCATCGCTCAATTGTCGTCCAAGATCCGTGATGGCGATGTCCAGATCATGAGCACCCGATTTGAATGTCTTGGCGGGATTGAACACTTCAATTGTGGATTCGATTTCGAGTTTAAACGGGCCGTCGCCTAGATCGATATGGGGCATGGCTCCGCCCTTTCGGCCCATCCTCATTCTGGCCGGTTGGCGCATTTGCAAGGCCCGCTGGATCGACGCCTGCGAGGTGCGTTCTGACACAGCGAAAAGGTTAATGTCTTTAGACTCATCTGTTTGTGTGATGATGTCCGGTGCGGCGATGTCCCGACCGGCTCTTTCTACAGTTATTGTGCTTATGATCACGCCCATCAACAACACGACGAAGCCCCCTGAGATTGACCAATGCACTTGGACCCTCCTCCTCCGAATGGTGATCAAATTTTTACCTGCACAACACTGAAACGCTTTTGTTACATAAGGATTTCACATAAAGGCAAAATTCAATCGATTGATGGAGTATCCGCCGCGTGACCCAGATCCCTGAATTTTCGGTTTGTGTGCCGATGCACAATGAATCCGGCAACGCTAAGCAATTGATCGAAGACATTGCCAGCGCGCTGCAGGGCCGGGCCTTTGAAATGGTGATTACTGATGATGCCTCTACCGATGACACCCGCGCGGTGCTGGCGGGCTTGAAGGCACGGCATCCGCAATTGCGGGTCTTGTCTCATCGCCAGAATGCCGGTCAGTCTCGGGCGCTGCGCACCGCGATCCAGCATGCGCGGGCGCCGATTGTCGGAACGCTTGATGGCGACGGCCAAAACGATCCGGCTGATTTGCCTGCTTTGTATCGCAGCTTGACCCGCGCCGATGCGCCTGAGGGGCTGACCATGGTCATGGGGCGCCGCGCCAGTCGCAAAGATACGGCTTGGAAACGCTTCGGGTCGAGTTTTGCCAACTCGATCCGCAAGCGCCTGCTACGCGATGAGTGTGATGATAGTGGGTGCGGTATCAAAGTGATGCGGCGCGAGGCATTTATGGCACTGCCTTATTTCGATCATATGCACCGCTACATGCCCGCGCTCATGAATGCCGAGGGTCACGTGGTTGAGTTCATGAATGTGAATCACCGCGAGCGCGGCACCGGACAATCGAAATATACGAATTTCGGCCGTCTCATGGACGCGCTTTCTGATTTGCGTGGGGTGATGTGGTTGATTCGCCGCCGCCGCCATCCGGGCGGCGCCGATGAGGTTTGAGCCTCACCGATGATCCTCCTGTTAGGTTGACAGCGTTCGCTGAAATCATGGATGATTTGACCAAAGACAGGGGACGGTTTGCTCATGAGGGTTTTTGTTCGCGCGGCGATGGCCGCGATGTGTGCTGCGGCGCTTTGGATCGGCGGCGTGACGCAGGCGCAACTGGCGCAGGCACAAGATGCGCCACGCGCGACAGGTTTGAGTTTCGTCGATGAGAATCGATATCGCGGTATTCCACTTGCCTCCAATCCCTATGGGGCCGCTGAACTCCCGCCGCGCATCGACTTATCGCCGAACATGCCTCAGCCTGGCAATCAAGGTCGCCAAAACTCATGTGTCGGCTGGGCGGTGGCTTATGCATTGAAATCTTACCAGGAACAGCTTGAGGAAGGGTGGCCGCTCAATCCGCGCGGGCAGCCCGATGATCGCCGGATTTTCAGTCCGTCCTTTATCTACAATCAAATCAATAATGGTGCTGATGCTGGATCGCATTTCGTCGATGCGTTCAATGTGCTGTCGTCACAAGGTGCTGCGCCATTGAGCGCTATGCCCTATGGCGACTATCGCGCCCCAATCCCGGAGGCTGCGCGGTCCATCGCCAAACGCTATCGCATCGACACATGGCGGCGGGTCAACACCCAAGACACACGCGAGCTCAAAGCGCAGTTGAACGCAAACTATCCGGTGATTATCGGCGCGATTGTCGACGATGGGTTCGCCCGATTGGGCCGCGACGAGATTTGGCGCAATCAAATCGGTCGTGAGCAATCCGGGCATGCCATGGTGATTGTCGGCTATGACGATGGCAAACAAGCGTTTAAATTGATCAATTCATGGGGAACGAATTGGGGGACGGACGGCTATGGCTGGATATCGTATCAGCATTTCCCACGCGTCGTGCGCGAAGCCTATGTCGCAAAGGATGCGCGCAACGCTGATGGTCCAGCGACCCCTCCAGACGAGACTCCTCCGATTGCGGAAGCGGATGAAGATCGCTTCATCCCACCCGCGCCGCCAAGCGCAAATGCAGTCCTGATTGTCAATCAACCGATGCACAATCAGTTCGATCCGCAATGGGGTCCGGGCATGCGCCTCACCGGAACCGTGTCCATTCCTGCTGGCGCTTATGGTGAGGCGAGTGTGGTGGTTACCGTCACCGATCAGTTCGGGAACCCGGTGATGAGCTTGTCTCCGCAATTTGCGATGCCGACTGGGCAAGCCGCGACCGGAACCGGTCCCTTGCCTCTGAATGGCCAGGCGGTGCAGCAGCTGCCTTGGTATGCCACCTTGCCTTACTGCACCTTAAATGTGCCGAAAGGGATGGTGTGTGTGCCACAACCCATCGGGCCGATTATGACGACAAACTTGATTGCGCATTCGACTTTATTTGTGAATGATTTCGGCGTCGCCAATGGTCAGTCTATTCCGTTTTTTGTAAGTCTTTGATGTGCCGCAAAACAAATGCAGCGCGTTCGGAAACGCTCTGCTTCGGCACCTCTAAAAGGCCGTAGCCTGAGCGCAAGTAAGCCGCCCGGATCAGCGTTCCAAACTGCTCTGCGCCGCGATAGTCCAAACGGCGCTCGGCGTCGGTTTTATAGATGTCCCGCCAGGCAGGGAGAAAGAATGCTGTTGGACGATAACGAAACGCCCCGATTGTCGGCAGGACGGTATTTTCGGGCAGGTGATAATACGCACAAAACGCCAATAGATCCGGCAATCCGCGATCGAAAAGCGTCAATCCTTCGGCGCGATGATAGTCCGCGGTCGCCATTTCCAGCATTGCCCGGATGAACGCGGCCGGGTCTTGCTCTCCCGTCGCAGTGCCATTGCGGGCGCGTTCTGCGGAGAGGACCCGCCGGGCATATTCTGGAACCGTACTGATTTGCGACGGGAGCGCATTTAACAGCGACGTTTTTCCAGACCCAGGGGGCCCTGTAAGGATAAAGAAAGGCGGGGTCTGAAACAGCAATCCAGAATTGCTCACTTTGCATTAAGGTCCAATGGGGTTAACTGAACGGGCGAGGAGATAGGCATGTCCGTGATTTTTCCAGGTGCTGCGGCGGTCGGTCTCGAAGAAAAACGAAGAAAGGCGGCCCGCCAGAACGGTGAAGGCCCACGTGGAAGGGGAACTTTAATGCGGATCTTATTGAGCGCATTTCCGCTATTTATCATACCTGTGGGGATCTATTGCTTGATCGCTTTCACCACGTCCGGCGACCCCGCAACGATCACACATGGCGCAGCGATCTTAAGCGAGAACGCTTCACCGCTCATGTCAATCTTGGGGCAGAAGTTCTTTGCCGTCGGGATGATCGGCGGCGAGATTGAGTGGGTGCTCACCAAAGGCGATGCGCTCTTATTGCTATCGATTGCGGTCTTGTTCATGGAGATCCTGAAATCCACCAGCACGGGCACGGCGACGATTATGAACCATGCTTTCTCGATGATTGTGTTTATCGTTTGTTTGATGCTGTTCTTGCTGCATCCGAATTTCGCAACGTCGGTTTTCTTCATTCTGACCGTGATGGCGCTGCTGGACGTTTTGGCAGGCGTTGTGGTGACGATTGTGTCCGCACGGCGTGACTTTGGCGTCGGTGAAGGGTTCACTGGGTAGTTTCGGCGCAGATGCTCACATATCTGCAAAAACTTCTGATCGGGCGCTTCACAGCGCCCGTTTCTGTTTTAGGGTCAAGCGTAACCGAAACAGCAGGTCTGCCGGGGAGGCATTATGGAAGCGCTTGAACATTGGGTCGTGATGATTAGCGACCTCATTTGGGGCGGCAATTGGGGGGATCAACGTCTCTTCCCAATGGGACCCATCGCAATCATCCTGCTCGGGTCTGGCTTATATTTTATGATCCGCTTGGGCGCGCGCCCCCTACGCCGTCTCGGCCCGGCGATTGGGGAGGTTTGGGAAGGTCGCAAAGGCAATGGCGATCCGAACCAAATTACCCCCTGGCAAGCGCTCTCGACGGCGCTGTCTGGCCAAGTCGGTACGGGTAATCTGGCGGGTGTGGCTACTGCGATTACACTTGGCGGGCCAGGCGCGATTTTCTGGATGTGGATTACCGCCTTTTTCGGCATGGCGCTCGCCTACGCGGAAAGCTCGCTGGCGATCAAGTTTCGCGAAAAAGACGAGTATGGCCGCATCAATGGCGGCCCGATGTATTACATTAAGAACGGCCTTGGCAAAAAATGGATTTGGCTTGGGTTTCTTTTCTGTTTTGGGACAATTTTTTCAGCCATGGCGACGGGTGGGATGGTCCAAGCGAACTCGATCACCCAGACCGTTGTGCGCAGCGCTGAGACTGCAGGCTTTGCATTGCCGGCTTGGGTCGTCGGGATCGTGATCGCAGGTCTGACCTTTGCGGTGATTATTGGCGGGATCAAATCGATCGGGTCCGTCGCCGGCAAAGTCGTCCCCTTTATGGCCGCTTTATATGTCGGCGTCGCCTTCATCGTTTTGGTTATGAATGCCCCTGAGATCCCGGGTGCACTTTGGTTGATCATATCATCCGCTTTTGGCTTGCAAGAGGCGGCTGGCGGCGCCACCGGTTATCTCGTATTGGCGGCGATGCGGGCCGGGATCGCCCGCGGCTTGTTTTCAAATGAGGCTGGTCAAGGCTCTGCTCCGATTGCGCACGCCGCTGCACAGACAAAAAATCCAAGCGTGCAAGGCGAAATCGCCATGATTGGCGTGTTCATCGATACCCTGATCATTTGTACGATGACGGCGCTTGTGATTTTGACCACGACAGGGTCTTGGACAACCGAATCGGGTGAGGTGACCAACCATATCTGGGAGGCCGCCGGATTACAGGCGAGTGCCATCACCAACGAAGCTTATGCGACTGCCTTTCCTGGCGGCGGAATCTTCGTTTCTGTCTGCTTAGCGCTGTTCGCGTTCACAACGATTATCGGATGGTCTTATTATGCTGAGCAGGCGATTACGTTTATGTTGGGTGAGTGGGCGACCCATCCGATCCGCTTCCTTTGGGTCGGTGTTATTTTTGTCGGGGCGGTTGCTCAAGTGCAGCTGGTTTGGATGTTTGGGGATCTCGCCAATGCGTCAATGGCCTTCCCAAACCTGATCGCGATCCTGGCCCTCTCGAGCGTGGTTTTGGCCATCCATCGCAAAAGCGGTGATCCCGATACTGAAGATGGCGACACAATCATGCTCGGATCCGACGGGGAACCGTATAAAGGAACGGCGGCGCAACCCGCGGAATAAGAAGACAAGCGCTCGCCGGACGGGTTTGGGTGGCGTTAAGGTATGGCGGGTAAGCTTACCAGCATGTCCGATTCAGTCCGTATCGAAGCCTTTCTTGAAATGATGTCTGCGGAACGCGGTGCCTCCGTGCACACGCTCGAGGCTTATGGCCGCGATTTATTGGACGCGTCGGGCTATCTTGGCGGAACGCTGTGCGAGGCTTCCGCGGAAGACTTGTCAGGATGGCTGCAAAGCCTTGCGAAAGACGGATTGGCTGCTTCGACGCAAGCGCGAAAACTCTCATCCCTGAAGCGTTTTTTCCGCTTTCTCTTCGAAGAGCGTGACCGCAAAGATGATCCGACGTCAAAACTTGATGGTCCGAAGGTGCAACGCGACGTCCCGGATGTTCTGACCCGGCAAGAGGTCGATGACCTGCTGCGAGCTTGCGCAGACGATGCGCGCCTCACCTGTTTGCTGGAACTCCTTTACGGGGCCGGATTGCGGGTCAGCGAGCTGGTGAGCTTGCGCTTGGGTCACCTCCCGCGGCGCCGATTTGGACGCTGGGACACGCGTGACATGATTATCCAGGGCAAAGGCGGGAAAGAACGTCTCTGTCCGCTCGGCGCACCTGCCCTGCTATCGCTGCGCAATTGGCTGGAAGCGCGCGATAGCGAGAAATATGGCGATGACAGCGCCGCGTTCGTTTTTCCGTCCCGCGGAAAATCAGGGCATTTGACCCGCCG
>JBCCXW010000144.1:0-8097 GCA_039191105.1 Pseudomonadota bacterium | reverse complement strand
GTCTCAATAATCGCGAAATCGGCCGCAACCGGTTTGTGATCAATCGCGTGTTTCAGGGTTCCGAGTTTCATATCTATCCCTCAACCATTTCGATGAGCGTCCCGTCCGGATCTGCCAGAACGCCGACGCGTTTGCCCTTGTAAATGACGCCCTCGCGAACCGTCGGTTCGGTGAGCCAGGGGCCGGGCAGGCTGTCAAACTCTGGGTGGAACAGGGTTCCAATCGCACAGCCTGGCACCAGCATGCCCAAATGGCGTGGGCGTTTGATGGCGGCGTCGGGATATTGGTCAAGCTCGAGGAAGACGTCCTTGCCATGGATCAGGGTGCAAATGCGGTGCAGCTGATCGAGAGAAGTGCCATAGGCCTTAGCGATCATCGTATACGGGATCTCCATCTCCCGTCCAAACCTGAGACCGCACTTGTCTTGCATCCACGTCGCTGAGCGTCCCATGTCGGAATTGCCCATGACCAGGATGAATAGTTTATCGATCAGGCTGCCCGCCCGGGGAAGGTTGTATTCAGGCAGGTCATCATTAATCTGCGTCAGATAGACGATCTCTTCGTCAGGGCCTTTGACCTGCATCGGATGGATCGCATCGAGTCCGGGGATCTTGTTCGGTGGTCCGATGATTTCGAACGGACTGCCGAGCATCCGTTCATTCACCGCCATGACATCCTGAACACAGATCTCGATCGCGTTCCAGCCATAGGATCGAAGCGCTTCATACTCTTTCACCGGGGACTGTTCGATGAAGCGCAGGTAAATCTCTGCGCCAGAGCTTGGTTGCATAACAGCATATGGCAGGCCTGCTGACCGCGGTGTTTGCCAACCTTCGGCGAGCGCAGCTGGAACCAACCCCTCTTCGACAACCGAATAATCAAAATAGTCATGATACAGCTGCTTGCTGCGGTTAAGATCAGAAACCGTGATCGTTGCGGCGCGCAGAAGTTTCATCGAAACAAGCCCTTTGCAAAGCCCTCAAAAGGGCGGCATAAGAAAAGATATATCATTAGGTTTGGCGGTGGCTAGGACTTCACGGAGAAAACATCATGAGTGCGTATATGATTGTCTTTGCAAAAGTCTATGAGCGTGACCGGTTCATCCAGGAGTACGGCATTCCAACCGCCGCCCTGATCGGCGAATTTGGCGGTGAATATGTGGTTCGCGGCCCAGGGGTGGAGTCGCTTGAAGGCGAACTGTTTGATGGCACCAGCGCGGTGATTTCGAAATGGCCAAGCAAAGAAGCCATCAAAGCGTTTTGGACCAGTGAGGCCTACGCCAAACTGAAAGCCGCGCGCCAATCCTTGGCCGAAGCTCATGTGATGATCGTGGAAGGATAAAAAATGAAATCGATATGGCTCGCCACGTCCGCCCTTTTGCTATCCGCCTGTCAGATGGTCGACGAGCACATGGTTCATCAAGAACAGATCGCCGAAATCTCCGGCGAGACGCGTTTGGTCAGCGCCAGTCAATCGAAACCTGCCCTTGAAGGGCGCGATATTATTGCCATGGCCCACGAGGCTGCTGGAGGAGACTCGTTCGTTCGCCCAGGCTCCCTCTTCTTGTCTGGGCACAACATTTTTCACAATAATCAAGGTGGCACGAGGACATGGGACAAATATGCCATGTGGCGGGTGTTTGGGGATCAGAAATCAGATGCACATGCCGCCAATGGCAAGGTTCGGATCGAAGCCTGGCAAGGCTCTAAGCTGGCTATGCTGCTCAGCTTTGATGGCGAAGCCACCTATGATCAAAATGGTCGGATGGAAGATCAGTCTGCGAATGCCATGTGGAGCAATAATTTTGGCTTTGGTGCCATCCGCAACGCGCTCGATGAGGGATGGCAACAGGAGCGAAAATCGGATCGCACGATTGATGGCAAACCCGCCTATATGGTGCAGCTAACAGACCCGGCGGGCGGGACCACGCTGTTTGGATTTGATCGCAGCAGCTCGGAAATCCTGTATGTCGGCTTTGACACCCCGCGCGGCTGGCACGAGCGGCGATACTCGGATTATTTCTCAAAGACGGACATAAGCTGGCAGCAGGCCGGACGGGTCCGGCTGTATTATGATGGCGTACTCGCCAATGAAGCGATCTGGACCGATTTCGAGATCGGGCAGTCGTTTCCAGACGAAGCTTTCGTTATCACGACAGCTCCCACTGAGCCAACGTTCTGATCAGAAGGGTTTCACTGCCCCGAAAAAGGCCGTGGTCAGGATCAGGACCCAGTACAGGTAAGCAACGTTGCGGCCGAGCTGGATCGACTTGTCGAGCTTGGCTTCCACTTCAGGATTTGGACCTGCGGCGAGAACCGGGAACATTTTCTGCCATTCATGCATGATCAGACGCAGGATCACCCCAATGACCAGCGCGCTGCCATAGAACAGGATCTTGGCGGAGAACCATTTCTGGCCTGTCTCCGCCGCAAATGGACCGTAGCCCAAGAGTGACGCGATCGAGGTGATCAGAAGCGTCGGGATCAGCAAGTAGCGCGTCCAGTCCTCAATATTGGAGAGTGTTTCAAACAAGGGCTTACCACGATTGGCGAAGGCGCCCCAGGTGATTGCCAACCAGATCGCCCAGACCAGCCACATGGCGACGAGCCAGCCGCCACCGAGCGGCTGTACGCCCCAGAGATAACCCATGTGCAGGCCGAGCGGCAATAGGCTTATAATCCCGGTCCGTGCCATGATGTCGATGCGATAGGCGGTCTCCATATGCCGCTGTCTTTCTTCCAGCGGTAGAGTCGGGTTTACAACCTTGTACGATGTCTGGAACACGCCCCATTCGCCTCCCAGCCAATAGACCATGGCGACGATGTGTAACCAGCGTAAAATCGGCAGCTCGTATGCGGCCAAAAACTCGCTCATACCCGCCTCCCGTTCGAATATATTCTAAATGATATATCATTTAAATTTGAGCGTGTGTCCAGTCACTCGCATGGATGGCGTCGCGAATGTCTAATGCGGTGACGACTTAGTCCGTTTTCGCAAATTCGTCGGCGACGTCTTCGCTTGAGTCTTCCTTTCCGCGCGCCAGAGCTTCGCGGTCTTGCTGCAGGATTCGCAGGCAACGGGCGATATATTCTTGCATCCAATAGCCGCGTTCATCGGCGTCGGTCTTGCTCGGTTCGAACGCCTCGATGGCTTCGCGGGTGACGACCCCGTCGCGATCGAGCAGACGTTCGACCGTATCAAGACGTTCGCGGATCACAGCGACTTCCTGCATCAGCGCAAGGGTGATGTTCATCACACGCTCTGTGTCGGGATTATCCAGAAACCAAGGGCGTTTGCCTTTCGCTTTGCTGCCGGCAAGCTTAAGCGGATCGAGTGTTGTCGTGCTCATCCTCTAGCCCTCCTTGCGTGCACCGATAACGTGCCACGCGGCTTTGCGGCCATAGTCTTCTTGTTCAGCGTCTTCCGCGGCTTCCGGGAACACTTCAGGATCTACGACAGCAGCCACACCGCCATGAATCAGTCTGTCTCGGCTGAAGCCGGCTTTTTCCATCCAGGCATCAAGGTCGACTTCGTGCATTTTGGTCCAGAAAGGTTCATTATTGTAGAAGGCGTCCCAGTCACGCATGGCTTGTTCGAACAGCGGCATGTCGTCCGAATATTGCGGTTGTTCGACGTGCAAAACAATGCCGCCGGGTTTGAGCAGGCGCTCGGTCTCGGCAAAGATCATCGGCATCGTCTTGTAGCTGGTCTCATGCAGGAACATCGTCGACTGCACCCAGTCAAAGCTTTCATCTCCAAACATGTCTTTGAGGTCCGAGACGTCGCCCTGGATGAAGGTCACGTTTTCTATGCCCATGGATTTCGCCCGGGCGAGCCCATAGCGTAGCATCGGCGCGCCGGCATCAACTGCGACTACCGCAGCGTCCGGGAACGCTTCCGCAATGGGCAGCACATTGTGGCCAAGTCCGGCGCCGAGATCGAGAATGCGCTTGGGCTTGAAGTCAGGCAAGTTCTTTTGAACCCACTGCGCGACGGCAACACCGCCGCCATCATTGTAGCGTCCGAGCATCCCGCCCGTTGTGGCAAAGATGCCGGCATCATAGTTTGCCGGTCCGGTCACATCCCCCGGCACCAGTTCGGTGTGATACGAGCCTGGCATGCAATGGTGGTCGATGGCATCGGTCGAGCGCGGCTGCTTGAAGTCGGGATCTAGCACCAGACGTGGATCGCCTTCGGTGAGGGTTTTGACTTTGCCATTCAGTTCGTCGGCCTGACGAATAGTGACCCAGCGGCCGGCCTGTTGGCGCGTTTCCATGGTCGCGCGGCGCATCGCCGACCACCATTGGAACATCGGGTCTTTAACCAGATCTTTGCGCACCTGATGGCGGGTCTTGTAAGCGGTTTTACGCTTTGGTTCGATGCGCGTTTCAAATGCTTCAGCAACCCCTGGCATGACCTTTGTGGATAGGTGGCGATTCATCTGGGCGAGAAAATTGAAGCGGGCGATTTCATCGTGGCTGGTCTCTGGATAGACGCCATGTCGGCCGACTACGCGATAGTCTGGCGGGCCGTCATATTCGATCGGCTCGGGACGGGGGTCGCGCTCAGTATCGGCCATGGCAGTCTCCTTTTCGCTTCACAAAATGCATCGCTTTCGCGACACTTTCAATGTGAGGACTATGCAACTCGCTTGAAAGATATATCATTTGAAAAAATAAGCCATAGGGAAGGTTCCTGATATGAGTACCAAGATTGTCGCACTCTTTAATCTGAAGCCGGGGGTTAGCGTTGAAGATTATGAGGCATGGGCCAAGGCAAAGGACATCCCAACTGTCAATGGTCTGAAATCTGTCGATGAATTTGCCGTGTTCAAATCCGTCGGCTTGCTCGGATCGGACGATAAACCACCTTATGCCTATATCGAGATCATTGATGTCAATGAAATGGAGACCTTCGGCGATGAGGTCTCAACCGAAACCATGCAAGCGATTGCCGGCGAGTTTCAATCCATGGCGGCGGATCTTTCCTTCATCCTGACCGACAAGCTCGGCTAGGAGGCGTCCATGGGTCGATTTACAGGGAAGACGGCAGTGATCACCGGATCAGGTCGTCGCAAGGGGCTTGGCGAAGCGATTGCCAAACGCCTCGCCGAGGATGGCGCGAACATCGTGATCTCTGACATTGGAGCGCCGCGCGATAAAGCGACCGGCGCAGAACATATCGGTTCCACCGATGAGATGGAGGCGATCGCCGCGGATATGCGCGCGCTCGGGGTGCAAGCTTCGACCGAGGTCTGCGATGTGCGCTCGCTCGAAGATGTGAGGGGCCTTGCCAAGCACGCGGTCGACACGCATGGCAGCCTCGACATTTGGATCAACAATGCCGGTATCGGCTACATCATGAAACCCTTGCTGGAGGTCACCGAGGATGATTGGCGGGCGGTGATTGACGTCAATCTGACGGGTGCCTTTTTTGGCGTCAAAGCGGCAGCGGAAACCATGATCGATCAAGGCAAGGGCGGCCGAATTATCAATATCGCGTCGCAGGCGGCAAAGTCGGGTTTCCCACATGCCCAAGCCTACACGTCTTCCAAGCATGGCCTTGTCGGCCTGGCGCGGTCGGCCGCGGTCGAACTCGGCGCGCATAAGATCACTGTGAACAATGTCTGCCCAAATCATGTCACAACCGGGCTTGGTGCCTGGCAGAATGAATACTTCTCTAAAGTCGTTGGCGCCGCATCTGTCGAAGACTATCTCGAAGCCATGGCCGCGCGCATCCCGATGGGGCGCCCGGGCTTACCGGAAGACACTGCAAAAGCCGTCGCGTTCCTTTGCTCCGAAGAGGCCAATTATATCACGGCGGAGAGCATGAACGTGTCTGGTGGCGAGGAGCCGCACTGATGGCGCTGCCCCCCGATCCTGCGCCGAAGGGCTTTACCTGGCCGAACGGCGCCAAACTGGCGCTCTCAATCGTTGTCAATGTTGAAGAAGGGGCAGAGCGCCGCATTGATGAAGGTGACAAGCGTCCGGAACCGGTGGATGAACTTGGCGCGGTGCCAGGCAAACCGATCCGTATCCATGGCAATGAAAGCAATTACCAATATGGCATCAATCGCGGCGCGCCGCGCATTTTGAAAATCCTCAACAAGGCGGGGGTCAAAGCCACCTGGACCGTCTGCGGACAGGCGTTACAAAAAGCGCCCTGGCTCGCCGAGGCAATTGTCGAGCGCGGCGACGAGCCCTGCAATCACGGACACAAATGGGCGTTCACCGCGTTCATGGACGAGGCGGAAGAAACCGCCTTCATTTGCAAAGGGACCGAGTCCATCGCAGAGACCTGCGGCCGCCGTCCAGTCGGATGGCTTTCGCGCTATCTGCACACCGACATTACGCGGCGTGTCCTGAAAGAGCAGGGCTATCTCTATCATATGGACGATTATTCCGACGATTTTCCGTATTGGGCAGACGTTCAGATGAAAGATGGCTCGGTTCAGCCGATGGTCATCCTGCCTTACGCGATCGACTCCAATGACATGAAATTCTGGCTGAGCCCAAGTTTCACGCCGGACATGTGGCTGACTTATGCCAAGAACACCTTCAATTGGTTGCTTCGGGAAGCACAAGAAGAGGGCGCGCGAATGATGTCGATCGGTCTACATTTGCGAATCATTGGGCGGCCAGGGCGAATTGATGCGTTCCAGCATTTCTTAGATCACGTCAAAGCGCACAGGGATGTCTGGGTGGCGACGCGCGAGGAGATCGCTCAGCATTTCGCGGCCTCGGTCACTCCGGGGCGTAAATAATGCGCGTGCTGCTTATCGGCTTGCTTGGATTGGGCGGACCGGCCATGGCCCAAACCGCAACCGAGAAAGCCTATCTTGAAACCTCACTCGGGACTTGGTCGACCAAAGCGCAATCCGTCGACGAGGCCTATGATTGGGTCGGTAGCCAGAAATGGCAGGTATTTCCTGACTCAGCAGATGGCGTCTGGATCTATCAGGAGAACGCGATTTATGGGTCTAATCCGGAAGTAGAGCTCACCGAAGACCCGGCGCCTTACTTCCAGGTGGTCGTTCATTTCCGCGATCTTGGAGATGACCTGCTTCATACGACCACGTATCGCGTTGCTGACCGGCCTGCGGCGCGGGGCTTTTCACACGGCGAAGTGACCGCCTTTGATAAAGCGTGGCTCGGCGAGATTGCCTGTATGGGTGAGATGCAACGCGTCGGAGCCGGTTTCTGGCACGGCCGCGCGACCTGCCCAAATGGCTATAAAGGCGGGGTCAAAGTCGAGAGCCGGTCAGTGCTTTCACCTGGTCACTATGTGAATTGGGATCGCGGGTTCAACGCGATGGGTGAACACATTTGGGGGCCGTCCGAAGGCGGCTATATTTTCAAAAGGGTGGAGGGCGACCAATGATCAAATTCATATTTGCGGGACTTAGCGCGCTTGCACTGTCAGGCTGTGTCATCGCGACTAACGCCGATAGCAATGATGCAACGTTTGACCGAGACGCGGCAATCGAGACGGCGAAAGACGTGGACGTCAATCCACTTGATTTACGGCGAACGACTCTGATTGTCCGCGACATTGAAAAATCGCTCGCTCTATATCGCGACGCGCTGGGTATGACGGTGGAGTATGATCATGAGCTGACGTCTCCGGGCCTATCGACCCGATTTGGCGCGGATGGTCAGAACCGCTCTCGCCTGGTCCTGCTCAAGGCCAATGACAGCTATATCGGCATGCTTGGCCTATGGCAGTTCCTCGACCAGACCGAGCAGGATCTCGCGGAGCCAGACCCGGCCGACTTCACCCCGGGTGAAATTGTGCTCTTGTTCAATTCCAAGACCCTGGACGTCACTTTCCCAGCAGCGGCCGCTGCACCAGGGGTGACCGTGATCGGGGAGCCAAGAGAGCGGCGATATCCCTCAGCGGCGGGAGACATTGTCGTTATGATTTCCATGCTCACGGACAATGATGGGCATACGTTGGAACTCAATCAGCTGATATCCGATCCGCGACAGCAATGACGCGCGTATCGCCGCTGAGCTTGGATAAGCTCGATCCCGAAACGCAGGCGATGATCGAAAATGCCGAGCGATTGATGGGGTTCGTCCCGAATGATGCGCTGGT
>JBCCXW010000143.1:0-8116 GCA_039191105.1 Pseudomonadota bacterium | reverse complement strand
GGTCCAATCGAGCCACGGCGTCAGCTTCGCGACATCATCAGGTTCAACCGTCGCGCCGCACCAGATCCGCAGACCCGGAGGCGCTTTGGCATAGCCATTTGCGTCGAAACAAGCGTCTTCGTCCTCAAGCCGCTTCATCATGCGCTTAAGAAAACCGCGCTGCGCCGCCTCGTCCATCTTCGCAAATGCCGGATGGACGATGGAGAAGGTGACGCCGGAATTCGACCGCACCGCATCATCGGCGCAGAGAAATTCGATCCAGTCCGTCTTTGAAACCCAATCCGAGAGGATCTCTAAGGACCGATCTGAACGCGCTTTGAGGCCTTCATAACCGCCGCACGTCTCGGCCCAATCGAGCGCTTGCAGATAATCTTCTGTGCAAAGCAAAGACGGGGTATTGATGGTGTTGCCCTCAAATAAGGCTTCATTCAGCTTGCCGCCTTTGGTCATACGAAAGATTTTCGGCAAGGGGCGTTCCGGCTTGTAGGTTTCGAGACGGCGGACCGCATTTGGCGACAGAATGAGCATGCCATGAGCGGCTTCTCCGCCAAGCACCTTTTGCCAACTATAGGTCACGACATCGAGCTTATCCCACTCCATGTCTTGGGCGAACACAGCGGAAGTCGCGTCACAAATGACAACCCGTTCTGGATTTGGTTTGATCCAATCGGCATTCGGTATGCGCACGCCCGACGTCGTACCGTTCCACGTAAAAATAATGTCCGCGTCGTCTCGTGCTTCCGAGAAAGGCGGCAAGACGCCATAGTCGCCAACATGGATATTGCAGTCCTCGAGCTGTAGCTCGTTCACCGCATCGGTCACCCAGTCCTTGCCGAAGCTCTCCCAAGCGAAGACATCGACCGGACGATGGCCGAGCATCGACCACATGCACATCTCAACCGCGCCGGTGTCGGAGGCGGGCACGATGGCGACGCGGTAGTCATCCGGCAAGCCGAGAATGTCTTTGGTGCGCTCAATCGCTTGTTTGAGCTTGGCTTTCGCCGTGGCGGACCGGTGCGACCGGCCAAGCGCAGCGGATTGTAGTTTTTCGAGAGAGAATCCGGGACGCTTCGCGGTCGGCCCAGACGAAAATAAAGGACATGCGGGGCGCACGTCCGGTTTGGCGACATCAGTCATCTGTTTGTAACTCCTATCCTTACAGATAGGCTGGCTCTCGTTGGGGAGAGCTGGCCCACGGCGCATATGGCGCAGGTTCGGTCGCAGGGCAAGGAAAGAATGCGGGTCGGACCTCAGGGGGGTGTATTCGAGACGCAAAGACAAAGCAGGTTGCGTCGCCCCGCCGCGCCGTGATGCGCCGCTTGCCGCAGGACCGCGGACCAGCATAGGCTAAACGCATGCCGGACCTTCAATACACAGATCCCAGACTTGCAGCGCTGTATGATATTGGCAACGGCCCGGGGCGCGACCGCGATTTTTACGAATCCTTGGCCGGACCTCCACCTCAATATGTCCTTGAGCTTGGCTGCGGCACCGGCTGGCTCTGTCATATCTATGCCCGAAAAGGTCACCGCGTTGTCGGCGTCGATCCCGCCAGAGCCATGCTCCAGGTGGCGAAAGAAAAACCGAATGGCGACCAGATTGAATGGGTCCTCGCGAGCGCCGAGAGCTATGCTTCAGATATGCGTTTTGACCTGATCATCATGACCGGCCATGCATTCCAATGCCTGCTGAGCGACACACAAATCTCAAACGCTTTGGCGACCATGCGCCGGCACTTAAAGCCGACTGGTCGAGTTGTTTTTGAAAGTCGGAACCCGGCCATTGATTGGGACCGTCATTGGGCCCGCGAGGTGCGTCTAGAGACCGAAACAGGCCCCGTTATGTGTCGTCGGCGCATGCTCGAAAACGATGTGCCAGACGAACTGAGCTTTGCTTGGGACTATGAAATCGACGGGGAGACAATCATCTCACGCAGCACTCTGCGCTTCGCGTCACGCGAAAAAATTATCACTTTGGCGGACGCCGCCGGACTGTCGCTCGTTACGCTGTTTGGGGACTGGTCAGGAGCTGCATTTTATCCAAGTTCATCTCAAGAGATGATTTTCACATTCTGCCCGCAGACCGATCGCTAAGGGCGATTGAGTGGCGTATCGGAGATGCCGTTTAGGGCGCCTCCGAAAAGACGCCCCAGCGAGTGCTTGAAATGATCCGGTGACGCCGATCAATAGCGTCTAGAACGCCACTGCGAGCCGTCCAACAACAGATCGTCCTGCGCCGGGGAAACAATCCCCGCGTGCCAGGCAGTTGCTGTAATAATCCTCGTCAAACAGGTTCCGTGCATTCAGTGAGAGGCTCCAACGATCGGCCTCGTAGCGCAAGAGCGCATCGGTCAGCACGGTTGCATCGACGGTCACGTTTAAGTTTTGGCCCGGCACCACACCTACGGGTTGAAGCGAGGTGACGCCAAACAAAGCAAACAAAGCCGCGCCAATGGTCGGGTCCAAAGTGGGATCAAAGTCGATCGCCGCATTGCTTTCGCGCTCGCCAATCCAACGTAAGCCAACACCGCCGCTAAAGCCCGCCAGAGGACCGCCGGCCGGGTCATATTGGATCCAGCCAGACGCCTGGTTTTCAGCAACGTCGGAGAATGTGTTGCCCTCAGCGTCTTCGGTATCCAGAAAGCTCAAATTCGCTTCGACGGACCAATCGCCTAAAGCGGTGTAGGCTTCGAATTCAAAGCCTTTTGAGGTCGCGATCCCTTCCTGCTGACTGGCGGGCGTGCCAAACAATAGGGCTTGAGGGTTCGGCAAGTTGGACTGTTCGATATCGAAATAGGCCGCGCTAAAAAAGGTTTGCGTTCCGGGCGGCTGATACTTGACGCCAACCTCCCATTGCTCCCCATCTTGCGGCTGGAGCGGGTCACCGGTGACAGTGTCCGTGCCGATGACGGGCTCAAAGGACTCGGCATAGCTGAGATAAGGCGACAGACCATTGTCGAGCCCATACAGGGCTCCGATGCTGAACGACACTTCCTCGTCGCTTTGGTCATTGAGGTTGGTAATGCCGTTCCGAACCGCGCGCGTATTGGCTTTCGCTTCATCATAGCGCAGACCAATATTGACCTTCAAAGCGCCATACGAGATCTGATTGTTTAGATAGACCCCATAATCTTCAAAGTCCTCGTCTTCGTCCCGAAAGTCCGCCAAGGGTCCCAAAGCCAATAATTGGGGCGGTGGATTGGCGGCAAGGGACGCAGGCGACTCAAAGAAAAAGTCGGGGATGCCTTGAGGTAACGGGATCGGAAAAGCCGACACGACGCCGGAATTGGGATCGTAAGGATCAATAAAGTCTTGCAGGAGCCCGCCGACCAGGTCCCGCTCGATGGCAACATCCTGATAGGCAAAGCCGATAAACATTTCGTGCTCGAAAACGCCTGTCTCAAAGGCGAAACGCGCCCGCAGGTCGGCAGAAAACTGTTCCGACACAGCGTCATTGTGAATTGCGATTCTAGAGGTCAATCCGGGGACCAAAGCGCCGATCCGTGGAATGCCGGTGCCAAGAAAATCGCCATAGGCTTGGCGGTAATCCACCTCTGCATCTTTATAGGTCAGGAAGCCATCTATCGAGATATTGTCGCTAAACGCGTGAGAGGCCAAAATCGACGCCGCGATCGAGTCGGGGTCGTAAGTGTTGAACCCCGGCGCCCCGTGATAGGTTTCATTATCGATCCGGCGCCCATCTGAATTGGCACAGATCTCGATCGGCGTGACCGTCACATTCCCGTCGACGCAGGCGGTGCCGGTCAGCGGCAGGAATTGCGAACTCGTATCGCTGTCGCGGTCTTGATACTCGACCATCGCGGTCAGCCGCGTTGGGCCATTATCATAAGTCAAAGATGGCATTAAAATCAGTGCATCATCATTGACCTCATCGACAAAGGAATCTGACTCTCGGAAAACACCAACCAGGCGAGCATAGATGTTTTCGCCGAGGGCCTGGTTGTAATCGCCCGCGATTTGCAAGCGATCTTGCGTGCCCGCTTCTAAGACGATTTCGTTCTGCTGGTCTGGACCGGCGACTTTTGACACCATGTTCACAAGGCCTCCGGGGGTGCCTCGACCGTATAGGACCGATGCGGGTCCTTTCAAAATCTCGACCTGTTCCAGTAGGTACACATCGGTCCGGGAGGTGTTGAAGCTGCCAAACCGCGTTTGCTGACCGTCGCGATATTCAGCCGATTCAAAGCCTCGAACTTTGAAAGAATCGCCGCGCGTGGCAGGGCCGAAATTGTTCGCTTGAACGCCGGCCGTGTATTCGAGAACATCGGCCAGCGTAAGCGCGCCTTTTGCAATGAAGAGATCTTCCGTTTCAATTGAAATTGACCGGCTGGTTTCCATAATCGGCGTGACCGATTTCGATGCCCCAAACTCAGAAACTTGTCCGAGCACTTGCACCGTTTCGAGCACCCGATCTGAGTCTGTCGAGGTCGCATCTTCCTGGGCGACAGTCAGTCCAGCGCAGAGCAATGCCGCCGTCGCACAGCATGAGATAAATCGCATATCTGAGGTCCTTAAATTGAGAACGCGACGCATTTGCATAAGCGAGTCTGTTTGTAAACGCATCAACTGTGTACAATCACGCCTTGCCGTATTTGTAATGTGACACGTGGCATTGAGACGCGTGCAACGCCGCGCAAGTGCCAGAGCGAAACAAGCTGCCTGCGATAACGAACGCGCGCGACCTCGCATAGTCGGCAATTGCCGTCAATCGTTCGGACGCGCTAGAGATGCAATATGCTCTACCTTACGCGACATGGTCAGACCGCGCTGAATTGCGCTGGGCGCTTACAAGGTCGACTGGACTCGGACCTGACAGCGCTGGGACAACGGCAAGCGGATCATGTCGGGCAAAAACTACAATCGATCCTTGGCAATACTGATGTAACGCTGTGGGTCAGTCCCCTAGGCCGCGCGCAGCAAACCGCCGCCATCATTGGCGACTATTTGCAGGTGTCTCAGCGGATAACAGACCCACGGCTGGCAGAAATAGGCTTGGGAGACTGGGAAGGCATGACGATGGAAGACATCGAATTCACGCATCCGGGCGCGCTCAAGGGCAGCGGACGGTATGATTGGGCCTACCGCGCCCCGAGCGGGGAACCTCGAGAAGCGTTTTACAGCCGCTTGAAAGACTGGCTTGGCGAAATCGAAACGAAGGCGTCGATTTGTGTCGCGGTATCCCATGGCTGGTCCGGCATGGGCTTGCGATCCATCTATACAGATCTCCCGTTTGAGGATGTCACCGCCAAAGGCGATTCGCACGAAGCGGTTTTTGAGTTCGCCAAAGGCACGGTGCGCGAGCGATGACGGGTTTAAGGCTCTCGTGCAAATGAAACAGCCTCGCTTGATTGTCATGTCTGGGCTTCCAGGCGCCGGGAAAAGCACCATTGCGGACGCATTGGCGCGCCAGCTGCATCTCCCGGCTTTGTCCGTAGACCCCGCCGAAGCGGCAATGTGGCGGTCTGGATTACAGAAAGCAGAGACCGGCATCGCTGCTTATAATGTCATCGAGGCCCTGGCCGCCGAAAACCTAAAGCTCGGCATTTCTGTGATCATAGACGCGGTCAATCCGGTCGAAGCGGCGCGAGATATGTGGCGCCAACTGGCAGATCGAAATGGCGTTCCCCTCTTCTTTATTGAGGTTCGCTGCAGCGATCAGGCGATCCACAAAGCGCGTATTGAAGCTCGAACCCGCAACATTCCAGGGATGAGCGAGGTGACCTGGGCGCAGGTGCAGGACCGAGCCAGCGCATTCGAGCCCTGGACAGGGGACCGCTTGTTGCTCGACACGGCGCGCACAGGGCCGGACGAACTCCTGGCCAAAGCTCTGAATTATCTCGACGTTGGACCTGACACGCGATCAAGTTAAGGCGCGAAACCAAACCAACCCCGCCAGGTGAAGGCAGCGTAGAACAGCGAAACATCTCTCAGGCCGGCCGCTCGCAGGATGTTCTCATCGGTTTCAGGGTCAAGCAATTCAAGGCTTTCTGACACAGCTTTGCAGGCGTTTTCGGCGTCATCCGGATCCACGCCAGAGGAGATCGCATAGTCGCGATACCGGGTGAGCCAACCCGATCGGTGTTCTGGCGCTTGCGGAAAACTCGTATGCACAACCACGACGGGCGCCCCCGGTTTTAGCCGTCGGACAATTTCAGAGACCGTTCTCTGTCGCTCAGCAAGGTCTAGAAAATGCAGGGTCAGTAGGCTCGTGGCGGCATCAAATGGCCCGGCAGGGCTGGTATCGATATAGCCATGATGCAGCGTCACCCGATCCATCAGGTCGCCCAATCGCTGACGCGCCGCCTCGAGCATCGGTTTTGCTGGATCAATTCCCGTGAAGGCCCATCCGGCATTGGCTTTGGCAAATGCCTCCAGCTCTAAACCGCCGCCGGCACCGTGGATCAAAACGTGCGCATCTTGCGGTGCAGATTCCTGGATCAGAATGTTGGCCATCTGATGCATAGCGGAAAAACCGGGCACAAAGCGCATCGGCCCCTCAGCATAGTTTGCCGCCAGGTTGGCATCTTCAAACATATCCATAAAGGCATTTTGTGGTTCAGTCATGGCGTTAAAATCTCTCAAGCGACCGACGGTCCAAAATGATTAGCTCCCAAGGGCAATCAAAGATACAGTCTATTCGGTTGAGCAGAATGGCGAGAGGGAAGCGGATATGAAGTTTCTGAAATATGGTTTGTTCGGCATTGGTGTGTTGGCCTTGCTTGGCGTTGGCGCTTTTGTCTTTCTTGGCATGCAATCTCGTAATGGCTCAGCACCTGGCCTGATCGAAGGGCGCCTGAGCCCGTGTCCGACATCTCCAAATTGCGTTTCGAGCGAAACGGGGACCACCGAAGACAAGCGTGTCGACCCTTTCCCCCTCGATGCGTGGTCCGAGTTGCCAGGACTGATTACGGAACGCGGCGGCGAGATCACAGCACAAGACGAGACCTATGTTTCGGCCGAGTTCGCCTCCAGCCTGTTTGGGTTCGTCGACGATGTGGAATTTAGACTGACCGATGCCGACATTCACGTGCGCTCCGCGTCGCGCGTGGGGCACTCAGATGCCGGCGTCAATCGCGCGCGCATCGCTGACCTTCGCGCGGGTCTTAACGACGGGTGAGATTGGCCAGACGGTTATGTAGAGCGCGGACTCTGCCAATGATTAGAATGGTCGCTCCGAATACGGATCAATATAGCGCACCATAGAACCGTAATTCCGATGCTTCTATTTCAGACAATTGAAGTGGCGATACGGCCAAAACGGTCCTGATACTGTTTTAAAGCGTTTGATTTACACTGGAAATGTACGTCAACGCGACGCTATGATACGTTGGTGCGCCACGGAATTTATCTAGGATAGATCATGACCAAGCCTTTTCTTGCTCGCCGACACATGCTCATGGGGTCGCTCGCATTCCTGCCGGTCAGTCAGTTTCTTCCCTATGGAACCGGGTCCGGTCCGCGGCGATGCGAGCGATATGTCAAACATGTCGACCCCTTGCTCGGTTGGCACAGAGCGGATGCGCCACCGACGAAAAGGGACACCGAACTCGAGCTCGGCTTGCCAGATATACCCGTTCTAGCGGAATCGCCTGGTCGAACTGTCAGTCATGTAGACTGTGGGCTAACGCTCGGATATTTCGACTTTTTTGGTATGGCCTCGGTGACCTTTCGGATCACAAAACTGGTGGCTGATCGCCCGCTCGATATGCAGCTTTTGCGCCGCGTCGTTTTTGACATTGAGTCCATCGAAAACAAAGAGGCGCTCAGAGGCTGGGCTTGGAGCAACAGGTCTTCTGAGACAGAAATGTTCTATAAGATCATGCCGCATGGAACGCTCAACTTTACCCCGCAATCGAGACCGCTTCGCGTCAAACTCTATGTTCGCGAAAGTACGGACGACCTCATCCCAGACCTAACGGTGACGTTTGACCACGATATCCTCGTGAAGGCGTGGGACTCGGCGCAGGAATCGTTCAGTATTGTCACCGACATAAGAGAAAACTCGACATGTTACGGATAAACAGACGCCGGACCGCATCAAACCCCATCCTTGGCCGCCGCCGTTTGCTTGCGGGCCTGGTGGCGTTGGGCGCGTT
>JBCCXW010000142.1:0-8148 GCA_039191105.1 Pseudomonadota bacterium | reverse complement strand
CGGCGCTGCAGATGGCTATGCGCGGGTGGCAGGTCGGCCAGCCATGACGCTTTTGCATCTCGGCGCTGGCTATCTCAATGCGGGTGCGAACATTCATAATGCCGGTCGCGCCAATACGCCGATGATCAATGTGATCGGCGATCATGCTGTGCCGCATTTACGCTATGACGCGCCGCTGACATCGGACATTATCGGTCTCGCGGGCCCGAACTCGAGATGGATCAAATCCGTCAATCGCGTCAGCGACGCGGGCATGCTCGCAGCGGAGGCCTATGCGGCAAGTTATGGTCCGGCGCCGGGTCCGGTCTCTCTCTTACTGCCGGCCGATAGTGCCTGGCTCCATGGCGGCGAGAAAGCCGCGGCACTGCCGGTGCCGAGCCTGCGCTCAGTTGCTGCCGACCGGATCGACGCGGCTGCGAAAGCGCTCGCCGCGGCAAAGAAACCGGTCATGCTGATCAACGGCACCGCGCTGAACGAGGCCGGGCTGCAATCTGCGGCGCGGCTGAAGGCGGCAGGCATCCGCATCCTGGTCGATACGTTCTATTACAAAATGCGGCGCGGCGCGGGAGTGTTTGCGCCGGAGCGCATGCAGTATTTCGCCGAAGCCGCTATGGCCGATCTGGACGGTAGTGACCTCATGGTGATTGCCGGCACCAAGCCGCCCGTTGCGTTCTTTTCCTATCCGGAAAAACCAAGCCTTTTGGTCCCAGAAGGCTGCGACGTCATCAGCCTCGGCGATGCCAGTACCGATAGTGCCGAGACTTTGGCAGCGCTCGCTGATGCGATGGGCGCGACTGCGAGTGCTGATCCGGAAGTGCTGAAACAACCGGATGCTCCGAGCGGTGAGCTGAATGCGCAAGCTGTGGGCGACAGCATTGCCCGGCACATGCCGGCGGGCAGCTTAGTCTCGGATGACGGCGTCTCGAATGGATTGATGTGTTATCTCCCAACCATGAACGCGCAGCCGCATGATTGGATGATGCTTACCGGCGGGGCGATTGGTCAAGGGTTGCCGCTGGCCTTGGGTGCGGCGATCGCAGCCCCCGACCGCAAAGTGATTTGTTTGTCTGGCGATGGTGCAGGCATGTATACGAACCAAGCGCTATGGAGCATGGCCCGCGAAGGTGCCGATGTGACAACGATTGTATTCGTCAATCACTCCTATCGGATCTTGAACATTGAGCTCCACCGAACCGGCGCCGGGAACCCAGGGCCGACGGCTGTCAATATGCTCTCGATCGGTGGCCCGGATATTGATTGGGTGCAGCTATCGGAAAGCCTTGGTGTTCCGGCCGTCGAAGCGGCGACTGCCGAAGCGTTCGACACCGCGCTGGCCGAGGCAATCGCCGCACCTGGCCCGCGCCTGATCGCTGCGATCGTGCCCGGATAAGGCGAAAGTGCGGCAGACCGATCGCGCAAACATGTGCGATTTTGCGGAATGCGCCAGAAATTTCGAGATTTAGTGCGCGAAGGTTAACCGGGACCGGGCATTTGATTCATACACTGCTGTTTTGGGCCAATAGGCGTTAACCATAATGCAAAGCCTATCCGGCAATCTCACCTTCGTCGCCGAGATATTGGGGACAGTGATGGTGGGTGTCCCGAGACTCGGAAAACCGTGGTCGGGCACCTCTCAAAACGAGAGAGGAAGAGAAGATGCCATATTCTGATTTGGCAACCGAAATTGCCCCTGAGACGGGGTTGAAGGCGGACACTGCGACGGGTGAAGAGCTATACCGTGTAGGCTTAGCCTATTCTGAAGGTGTCGACTGCGAACAAGATCTGATCGCCGCACATAAATGGTTTAACTTGGCGGTCCTGAAGGGCTGTGACGAAGCAAAAGTCTGCCGCCAGGAAATGGCTGACATGCTCGACAAAGAAGATATTAAGTCTGCTTTGGCTGCGGCCCGCGCTTGGTTGAAACTGGCAAACTAATTTGCCGCCAGTCGGTCGATCTGAAGTCGACTTGGCGCGCGCTTAGCTCTCATTGTAGCGATACCCGACGCCATAGAGCGTCTCAATCGCATCAAATTCCGGGTCGCTTTCGCGGAACTTTTTGCGTAGCCGCTTGATATGACTGTCAATGGTGCGGTCATCGACATAGATCTGATCGTCATAAGCGGCGTCCATCAAATTGTCGCGCGATTTTACATAGCCCGGCCGCTGCGCCAGCGCTTGCAAAATCAAGAACTCCGTCACGGTCAAACGCACCGGGTGACCGTCCCATGAACAAGAATGACGATTGGGGTCGAGGGTGAGCCGACCTCGTACAATCGGTTTTGCATCACCCTCTTCCGGCGCCGCATCCGACGAGCGCGAGCGCCGCAATACGGCTTTCACACGCTCCGATAAGAGACGGTTCGAACAGGGTTTGCGCACAAAATCATCGGCGCCGATATTAAAGCCAATCACTTCATCAATTTCCTCATCTTTCGAGGTGAGGAAAATGACCGGCAGCTCTGACGTTTGGCGCAGCCGTTTGAGCAATTCCATCCCATCCATTTTCGGCATTTTGACGTCTAGAATGGCCAGATCGGGCGGGCTGTCGGTCAGCCCACCGAGCGCGGTTAGGCCATCATGATAGGTCCGCACTTGATACCCTTCTGCTTCAAAGAAGATCTTCAATGAAGCAACGATGTTCTCATCATCATCTACCAATGCCAAAGTCGTCATCGCGAAGCCCTTTGCAATTCTACTCGCCCTCAAGCGGGCGCGTGCGTGGCAAACCTTCAACCATGGTTTGAGTGCCGCCGGAAGCCCTAGGACAATCGATTATCGTCTGTCACCCAGATTTTTGGCGCAGATTTGCGGTGAATGCGGCGATTTTGCGTTTTGCCGCTGAGCGTTTGGGCGCTTGCATGTGCGTGCGCGGGCCACGCGGGAACTCTTTCGAGCCATAGGTGATGCATTGCCGCTTGCCCGCATCCTTGGCCTGATACAGCGCTTTGTCCGCCAGGCCTAAGACTTTGCTGGGCGAGGTGCCATGATCGGGATAACGGGCATGGCCAATCGAGGCGGACACACGCAATACCGTCTCGTCCCAACGATAAGGCCGGCTGATAATATCAATCAGATACTCGGCATATTTGCGCACACTGCCGAGGGTGCCGTCGACATCCTCGAGCAGAATAACGAATTCATCCCCGCCGAGCCGGACCAGCAAATCCTCCTCGTCGGTCACTTCGCGCAAACGTTGCGATAGGGCTTTGATCAAATAGTCCCCAGCATTATGGCCATGGGTGTCATTGACCGCTTTAAAGCCGTCTAAGTCGATCAGCAGAATGTCGAAAGAGTCTCCATCTTCAACCTGTTCGAACCGCTCTTGCAAACGGATCCGATTGCCAAGTCCGCTCAAATGGTCATGCGCGGCGAGGTGCGACTGATAATCTACGAGATCGAGCAATTGCCGATTGACCTTCTCGCTTTGCTGCACGAGCGTCACCGCGGCCGTGCCGCACCCGACAATAGAAATGATGATGATGAACGCCGACATGATGATATCGGTCTGCGGATCGATCTCAAATGGCGGCAATTGACTCTTGCCGAGCGCCAAAGCGGAAATACCGATCACCACGACCAGGTTGAGCGCAGTGAACATTATGGTGTCGCGCGTATTCAATAATATGGCTGCGATCACTGGCAGGATCGGAAGGATCGCTGCGTGATAGCCGGTAATCCCACCCGACTGCATAATCTCGGTCCAGAGCAGAGCTGAAAACCCAAGCAGCAAGATCCGCATATAGGGTTCAGGCCGGTTGCCCCACAAGCTGACTTTCATAGCAAAAAGCGAGAACACGCAGCCGACTACACCGGTGGCCAGGCTTAGCCAAGCATCGCGTTCAAACCCGAACTGCCAGATCTGTAAGGCGGTGTAACTCGCCGTCATCACCATCGCAAAAAGTGCCACATAGACCATCCGTCGACGGTGAATATCGTCCGTCGAGAGGATGTAGCTTCCATCATCCGGGATCCACTTGGTCTTCGGAATGATTTTGCTCAAAGAGGCAAATATGCGGCTCAGGGCACCCGTCCTATTTTTTCTACTTCTAGGCGTTTGGACATAAAATAGCGTTGATTGAACCCGAAAATTTTATCGATCTTTCTTGCCAAAAGATCGACACATAGGGGCGAGTGAATTGACATTACTGGATTTTTTGATTACCGGCGTGCCTATGAAAACACTTTTGCATCATCACCATCACATGGTTTGACGCGTCCAGAGAGACGCGAACGGTATCGGTGCGTCTCAATGTTTTCATCGCCAAAAAGTCTGATCGAAGCATAAATTGAGCGCGCGCTAGACCGTCCGCCACTGGGACACAAACGGTTCGACGTCTGCTCAGTATTTCTTTGAAGCGGACCGATTCTCGTCCCGGCAAGGCAAACCTTCACACCTGCAGCGGCTTCGTCTATGCGAAGCGCGACCGAAACAAAGGCAGTCAAATGGGCAAACAAAAAGCTCCCAAACCGATCGATCTGGCGCGCAAACCACGGGGATTTCCGGATAAGCGCGAAGACCTGATCCATGCCGAAAAAACCATGATCGATCGGGTGACCTCAGTTTATCGCCAATGGGGGTTTGAGGGGCTTGAGACCGGCGCTTTTGAGTATGCCGATGCCTTGGGCAAATTCCTGCCGGACGAGGATCGTCCGAATGCTGGCGTATTTGCACTGCCGGATGATGACGCGCAATGGATGAGCCTGCGCTATGACTTAACCGCCCCCTTGGCGCGCTTTGCAGCTGAGCAGTGGCAGACGCTGCCGAAACCGTTTCGTCGCTATGCGGCGGGGCCGGTCTGGCGCAATGAGAAGCCCGGCCCCGGACGGTTTCGCGAGTTTTTGCAATGCGACGCTGATACGGTCGGCGCTGCCGGGGCGCATGCCGATGCCGAAATGATTGCAATGGCCGCGGAAGCGATGCGCGCGGCGGGCGCAGGAGATGGCGAGTTTGTGATCCGCGTGAACACGCGTCGCCTGCTGAATGCGGTTCTGGATGGCGTTGGCGCGCGCCAGGAGACGGTGCGCCTGACAATATTGCGCGCGCTCGATAAGCTCGACAAATTCGGTCCGGTGGGCGTGGCCGATTTGCTTGGCGCTGGCCGCATGGATGAGAGCGGCGATTTTACCAAAGGAGCGGGCTTAGACGCGTCGGCGGTTGAGCGCGTCTTGGCCTTTGCACAAGCCGGTCGGGCCCGCCGAGACGCCACACTTGAAGCGCTCGGCTCGGCGGTCGGAACCGGCGAAGACGCGGTTGCTGGCCTGGCCGAACTCGAAGCGATTACGTTAGCGCTTGACGCGCTTGGCACGCGCGAGGCAGACGTTAAATTCGATCCCTCTATTGTGCGCGGTTTGGAATATTATACGGGCCCCGTCTTCGAGGCTGAATTGCTCAAAGATACGATCAACGAAGACGGCAACACCGTGCGGATCGGCTCTGTCGGTGGCGGCGGGCGATATGATGACCTTGTCGCTCGCTTCACAGGTGAGAAAATTCCCGCCACAGGCTTTTCGGTTGGCATCAGTCGCCTGGCCTCCGCCTTTTCAATCAGCGGGGTGTTGAACGCGTTGAACGGTCCGGTTGTGGTCCTCAATATGGATCGCGATGATCCCTCTGAGGCACTGAAGCTCGCAACTGAGCTGCGCGCGGCCGGGCTGCGTGCCGAGGCCTATATGGGCAGCTCCGGTATGCGCCCGCAAATGAAATATGCTGATCGCCGCCAAGCGCCGGCGGTGATTATGGTCGGATCCGATGAATTGGAAAAAGGCGTCGTGACCATCAAAGACTTGAAGGAGGGCGCGCGTCAGGCAGCTGCGATTGAAAGCAATGAAGCTTATCGTGAGGCGCGCCCAGGTCAGTTCGAGGCGCCGCGTTCAGAAATGGTCGATCGGATCCGGGACATTGTGGAGGCGGAACAGTGACCCTCGCCGATTGTGTCGCGGATGCGCTTGCGCAAAGCGGCGGGGACCGCGTCGAGCCGAACGTGCTCATCGAAGCGCGCGTCCCGCTCGAGCTTTCCGGCGAAGCCGTGCGCAGCCGCATTTGTACCTTTGTCGATGACAATGGGGTCGAGTGGGCACTCCGTCCAGACTTAACCCTGCCGGTGGCGCTTGCAGAGATCGCTGAGCGGCGCAGCGGCGATCGACCCGAAGCCATCCGGCATTATCGCGGCCCGGTCTTTCGCCTCCCGGCGCTACCCAGTGAGCCGGTCGAATACGAACAAATTGGTTTGGAGCGGTTCGGCGCGCCACGCGCCGTCGCGCAAGATCTTTGGTTGTTTCGAACGCTCACGGAAACTTGCCAAGCGTGCGGTGTGACCACCGGCTATACGCGCTTTGGCGACTTGGCGATGTTTCCCGCCTTCGTCGATGCCCTCGGCTTCCCCGAGGATGTCAGCGCCGGTCTCAAACGAGCCTTTCGACAAGAGGGCGGGGTCCGCGCCTATCTCGATGGGCAAGATCAAAACCGGCAGGGCTTCGCCGCGCGTGTCGCCGGACTGCCCCGCGAAGACATCGCGGTGTTCCTCGAAGACATATTTGCGATGACCGGTGTTCGCCCAGTGGGGGAGCGGACCACCGATGAAATTGTCGAACGCTTATATGCGCGGTCTCGTACCGGCGCGCAGTTTACGGTTAGCCCAGAGCAGATAGATTTGCTCGAACAGGTGCGTTTGCTGGAAGTGCCATTTGCAGACGCGCCCAAGGCGTTTGCCGAAATTGTGGCACAGGGCGGTCTATCCGGCCTCCAGGACAAGCTCGATCAGTTTGCCGCGCGGACAGAGCAGCTGCATGCCAGCGCTCCACCGACCATGCTTGAAGCGGCGCAGTTTGCCACGCGCTTCGGGCGCCGGTTTACCTATTATGATGGCTTCGTGTTCGAGATCACATCTGATGCGAGCGAGGCGGCGATGAAACGTCCTTTCGTGGTCGGCGGACGATATGATTCTCTGCTCGCGGATCTTTCTGGCGGGGCGGTATCGACGACGGCGCTGGGGGGTGTGATCATGCCCCATCGGCTCGCCGCTATGCCAGGAGCCATGACATGACCCGTCTCTCGATTGCGATCCCTTCCAAAGGTCGACTGAAAGAACAGTCAGAAGCGTGGCTGACCTCAAGTGGGTTTAAGCTCCGCCAGAAAGGCGGTGGCCGCGGTTACAGCGCTGAGCTGAAAGGCCTGCCCGAGGCCGATGTGCTGCTCTTGTCGGCGCGCGAAATCGCCGAAGGCCTGATCGCCGGTCAGTTACATATCGGCATTACCGGCGAAGATTTGCTGCACGATTTATCCAGTTCCGTCGACGACGAGGTTGCGATTTTGCGGCGGCTCGGATTCGGGCAAGCAGATGTCATCGTCGCGGTGCCTGCGGCCTGGTTGGATGTCGAGACTATGGCGGATCTTGAAGCCGCCGGTGCACTGTTCCGACAACGCCATGGGCGCCGGATGCGCGTCGCGACGAAGTATCTACGCCTCGCCCGCCGGTTCTTTTCGCAGCGGGCTGTCGGCGAGTACCGATTGATCGAAAGCCCCGGCGCCACGGAAGCGGCCCCTGCCGCGGGCACGGCCGAAGTGATCGTCGACATCACGACAACTGGCGCAACCCTCAAAGCCAATGACCTCAAGGTCTTAAAAGATGGGGTGATCTTAAACAGCGAAGCGTCGCTAACCGGGGCGCGGAAGGCCGATTGGAGTGACGCCGCGCTGGCCACCTTGAGGGTTTTCTCAGACGGGCTCGAAGCGCGGGCGACCGCCATGACAATGTCCCGACTCGAAACGACGAATCGCGTACCCGAAGCGCAAGCGATCCAGCTTGGCGTCTCGCAAATCAGTGAGCGATCGATTCTCTGTCCCAAGGATCGCGCCGGCGAAGTTGCGCGCGAATTGGCAAAGACGGGCGCAGGCACAGTGATCATCGCAAAAGTTAACCAAGTTTATAGTTCTGACAACGCTGTCTTCGAAAATTTTGTTAAGAACCTGTCACCAACCGCTTGACGCGGTGCGACAAAGTGGCAATACAGGCTTTGCAAGTTTCTGGGAGGAAACGCTGCAATCACTTTAGGGCGTGACCATTCGGTCGCGCCTTTTTTCTTGCCTTGCCGAAGCGGAGCGTAACGGACGCCAAAAAAGGCGGTTCCGAACTGAAAACCGCCAAGACT
>JBCCXW010000141.1:0-8168 GCA_039191105.1 Pseudomonadota bacterium | reverse complement strand
GCTTACGCAAAAGCTACCCGGCGATACCGGCCTGCCCGAAAGCGCGTTTTTAGGCATTGCCGGGATGCCAGGTCTCACCGCGTATGCTGGCATTTTGCGTGTGGCAGAGTTGAAAGCAGGAGATGTCGTCTTTGTTTCAGGTGCGGCGGGCGCGGTCGGTTCGACGGTCGTACAAATCGCAAAAATCAAAGGATGCACAGTCATTGGATCGGCAGGCGGCACCGAAAAGTGCGCTCTGGTGAAATCACTCGGTGCGGATGCTTGCATCGATTATCGCGCGGCAGCTGACTATCCCGCATTATTGGCCGCGCTTCGCGCAGCCGCGCCCAAGGGCATCGATGTCTATTTTGACAATGTCGGCGGAGATCACCTGCAAGCGGCGATTGAGTGCGCGCGCGCCTTCGCACGGATGGCGATTTGCGGAATGATTGCGCAATACAATGATACTGAACCCCGGCCGGGCCCGAACAATGTCATTCAGATCGTTGGCAAACAGTTGCAACTTCGAGGGTTCATCGTCTCCACACATGTCGATATGCAAGCCGACTTTCAACGCGATATGGCGGCTTGGATTCAAAGCGGGCAGATGAAATTCGAGGAGACTGTCATGGAGGGCATTGAAACGGCGCCCGCTGCCTTTATGGGCCTGTTCACTGGAAAAAACACTGGCAAAATGCTGGTCAAACTCGCGTAAAGGCCTGGGGCGAACGAGCTTTTCCTCGCCCCAAAAAACCCCGCGCTAATCGCTGCGCGGTTTTGGAGCGGAGGTCAAATAGACCTCATATTGCACCGGCCCGTCTTGGTCCGCATTATGGCAAACCGCGTTGACCATAAACAGCCGCCCGGAGACTAAGAGGTAGTCATCGCGGCGCGGAGGGACTTCGAATTCTTGTGTATCAATCAAATTTCCTTCGAAATAGACCTCAATATACATAATGATTCCTCAATCCTTCTGCTTCTCCTTTCGTATATTCATTTTCGTTTTTTGCAAACAGAATAAGAACGTGATCGAGTAATCATGCGCCGTCTATTTGATGCCTACATGATCATTGACTGGAGCGCGGCGTCAAAACCGGTTATGGGTGCCAATTCTATTTGGATTGGGATGAGGGCGCGCAATCATCGCGGTGCCTTCGTATTTACGTGCGAAAACCCTGCGACACGCTTGCTGGCGCGCCAGCGTATCCTTGACATAGCCAGCGAGCGGATTGACCGTGGCGATCGGCTGCTGATCGGATTTGACTTTGCACTGGGGTATCCCGCCGGAACCGCCGCCGCGATCGGTTTCGATACAACCCATTGCCCGCCCTGGCGTGCCATGCACACCTATCTTGCACATCATGTCAGCGAAACGTCGACCAATGCGAACGCGCGGTTCGCTTTGGCAGCAGAGATGAACGCGATGATCACCAAGGCTGCGCATCCATTTTGGGGCGCGCCAAAATCGGGGGTAACCCGTACGCTGGCCCCCAAGAAAGGGGATTTTGGGATCGGATCCGTGCTACCAGAACACCGGCTCAGCGAAACTTGGATCCGATCGACATTCACGGCCAGACCGAAATCCGTTTGGCAATTGCTGGGCGCCGGCTCTGTCGGGTCTCAGGCATTGCTTGGGATCCCGGTTGTGAAATATCTCCAGGATCAGCTTGACGCTACCAAGCTTTGGCCATTCGAAACTGGGTTTAAGTCGCTCGAACCCCACGACCTCGATCAGGTGACCTGCGTGATCGCAGAAGTCTACCCAAGCACCGTCTCAGTGACCCCGCATGCCGGTGAAATTTTCGATTGTGCGCAAGTTCGCACCCTCGGCGAACACTTTGAATCACTCGATTCGGCGGGACAATTGTCCTCGGCATTCGCGCCTCCAGATGGCCTGTCAGAGCGTGAAATTCACAGAATTACCACTGAAGAAGGCTGGATTCTGGCAAAATAGGGCTGAATCGCCCGTATTTATTGGCTTTTCGGGATTCACGGCCAAATCGAATCATGAACAATGCCCGCAACGGCAAGTTCCGCCGTTAAACTAAGGGAGATCCCAATGAACAAGGGTGAACTGACCAAAGCAGTGGCAGAAACCGCGAGCATGTCTCAAGCTGAGGCTGGCCGTGCCGTAGATGCCGTCTTTGACTCGATCGCAGACGCGGTGAAGAGCCGCGACTCAGTGGCAATCGCAGGTTTCGGGACATTTGTTGCCAAAACGCGCGGTGCGCGCGAGGGTCGCAACCCAGCGACTGGCGAGACGATCAAAATCAAAGAGAAAACCTCTGCAGCTTTCCGGCCGGCATCGGCCTTGAAAGACATTTAGGTCTGTCGCTGTTCAAGCGATTCTCTAAACGGCGTGTCGCTTCTCGCGGCGCGCCGTTTTCGATTCCAGCAATGCCCATTGTGCGCAGCCCGCTAAGAGCAGTGTGATGGTGATCGCCTCCATCATCCCTTGCGCGCCCCGTTGCAGCACCACGCCCATGACATAACAGAGCGGGATCATCACCACAAAAAATGAGGCAATGTGGATCGCTGACGGCAGCCACACAACGCCCTGTGCCCGCAATGCCATCGACGCGGTTGCTTGCAAGCCGTCAAAGGTCGTCGCCAAAGCCGCGAAGATTAAGAGAGCGGCAATCGCGGGGGCGAGCATAACACCATCAATGCTGGCTTCGGCATTGACCATGATCAGGGCCACGCCTTCATTAAAGACAAAGATGAGAAGCGACAGAAACACCCCAAGCGCAAACGTCGCGGCCACCCCTAATCGCGAAGCATCCTTGACGCCTTGAAGATCGCCGCGGCCATAATGTTCGGCGACGCGGACACTGGTTGCGGTCCCAATCCCAAGGAAGAACATGAAGCAAAAGCCCATAACCTGAACTGAGTAGCCATAAACGGCATTCGCCGCGACGCTAATAAAGGCTGCGATCGCATAGGTCATATTGAACCCGCCCCATTCAGCGACATTGGAGATGGCCGTGCCGCCGCCGACGGTAATCTGGCGGGTCGCCTCATTTGCAGGCGCTGGCTTTGACGATTTCAGGGCCGGGGTCAGCCAGATCACAAATCCGATCAAAGCAAACGTAATGGCCCAGCGAGACCCGACGGTCGCCCACGCCACGCCATCTCCGCCCATTTGTGGCATCCCCCACCAACCGAGCACCAAAGCGAGATCGATGACCAGGTTCACGCCAACCCCGAGATATGCGGTGATGGTGACAATTAGGGGCCGTCGCAGCGCTTCTAAGTAAAAGCTACAAACCGTCGAAATCATAAAGCCAAGCAGACTGAGAGAGAGAATTTGCGTGATCGTCGCGGTTTCGGCTGCAAATGCCTCTGGCGTCAGCAAATCGCTGATATCATCGTTGGGGTTGATCTCGACAAAGAGCGTGTAGAAGAGCGGCTCCGCCGTCCAATAGACGATCGCCGTGACCAATACACCAAGGCCCAGCGCCCATGCGATGCCACGCCGAAAAATCCGGCCCGACTGCTGAGCTTCCCCGCGCCCGACCAATTCGGAGGTCAGCACTTGTACACCCAGCAAGATCCCCATGCCGAAACCGAGGGTGATGCCGATCGGCAGCCAAGAGTTCAAAATAAAGGCCAGCTCGTGCTCCTGGCCGGGCACTTGGCCAAGGACAATCGCATCGGTCAAACCCATCAGCATCCACGACAAACGTGAGATCGCGATCGGCCCTGACAGCCGCAAAAGATCTAGTATTTCAGAGGCCCGCGCCCAAGCGGGCCATGCCCGCTGGGTCATGGTTTAAAGTCCTGCTTATCCGGCTACGCGTGAAGGCATTGGGGAGGCTTCCTTAATCTCCAGGAGCTTCTCCGCGATTAAGAAGGCAAGTTCAAGAGCCTGTTCGCCATTTAGGCGAGGATCACAATGAGTGTGGTATCTGGATGACAGGTCAGCCTCCGAAATCGCCTGCGCACCGCCTATACACTCCGTCACGTCTTGGCCGGTCATTTCGAAATGCACCCCGCCCGGCACACAGTCTTCGGCATTCATGACATCGATAAAGTTGCGCACTTCCGTCAGCACGCGGTCAACCGGCCGGGTTTTGAATCCAGACTCAGTTTTCAGCGTATTGCCATGCATCGGGTCACAGGACCATACGACGGTGCGCCCACTGCCTTTCACTGCGCGGGCGAGCGGGGTCAGGCCGTCCGCGACACCGTCCGCACCGAAGCGCGAAATCAACGTAATCCGACCGGCTTCGTCATCTGGATTGAGCGCTTCGATGACGCGCAACAGCTCATCTGATGTCAGACCCGGTCCGCATTTGAGGCCGATCGGGTTCTTGATCCCTTTGCAAAACTCAACATGGGCATGATCAATCTGACGCGTGCGGTGCCCAATCCATAGCATGTGCGCCGACGTGTCATACCAATCGCCGGAGGTAGAATCGATCCGGGTCATGGCTTCTTCAAAGCCAAGCAAAAGCGCCTCATGGGACGTATAGACTTCGACTTGTGCCATTTGCGGGACGCTTTGTGAGGTCACACCGCATGCGCGCATAAACTCGAGCGCGTCGGTAATCTTGTCCGCCATCTCACGATAGCGTTCGCCGAGCGGTGAGCGATCAACGAACCCCAGCATCCATTGATGGACATTGGCAAGATCTGCGTATCCCCCCCGCGAAAAGGCGCGCACCAGGTTAAGGGTCGACGCAGACTGAGAATAGGCTCGGATCAAACGCTCAGGATCCGGCGTCCGCGACTCGGGCGTAAAATCCATGCCATTGATATTGTCACCCCGATAAGACGGCAACTCGACGCCATCTATCGTTTCCACGGGAGACGAGCGAGGTTTGCCAAATTGTCCGGCGAGACGCCCGACCTTAACGACGGGCTTAGACGCGGCATAGGTCAGGACAACCGCCATTTGCAGCATCACGCGCAATGTGTCGCGAATATTGTCGGCGCTGAACTCTTTGAAGCTCTCCGCACAGTCACCGCCTTGCAGCAGAAACGCGTCGCCAGCCGCAACGCTTGCCAAATGCTGTTTCAAGGTCCGAACCTCACCGGCAAAGACCAATGGTGGAAACGCCGCCAGCCGCGATTCGACATCATGTAAGTGGTCGAGATCCGGATAATCCTCCGGAATATGCTTTGCAGGGCGTGCGCGCCAGCTATTTGGCGTCCAAGTCATGGTTTTCTCCTTCAGGCGGCGCTTTAAGCACAGGCAAAGTCACACAATCAAGCTTTCTCGGATGAAGATGAGTTGAAAGTATGGCTGGATGCGGCGACTTGAGATAGCAGGAATAAAAGACCTGGCGGATGGATCTCGTTGCTATGTCGCACCTTTTCATTGCCCACGGGCCTCGGGACATTGACCCGCTTTTACAGGTTCATGAAGCGATGCGCTTGGCGTCGATACCGACTTGGTATGCGCCTCCAGGCAGCAAAGATGTCGACGAAGACAGTGTGAATACCGCAATCGATAATGCCTTTGGTATGGTCGTCTTGGTCTCTGCCTCCTCAATCCGATCGAAAGCAGTGCAAGCGCAACTGACCCGAGCCGTTGAGCGCGGGCTGAAACTGTTTCCAATTCGCGCCGACAATGCGCGTTTGTCGAGGCAGTTTGCCACCGCGCTCGCAGACCAGCTGACGGATTCTCTAAGTGATCTCGGGGCCTTAGACCGCTTGGTTGAGGCTGTAAAAGCCCGCTACGAAAGACGCTGCCCCGTAATTGCAGTGATGAACCTGAAAGGCGGTGTCGGCAAGACGACCGTGGCCAGCCAAGTGTTTGGCGCATGGCAGGCCAGTCTTGGCGGTCGGGTGCTTTTGATTGACCTCGATCCGCAATACAATTTGACCCAAACCTTCTTTGATATGGAGCATGCCGACGCCAGCGCGGCGGAAGATCGGTCGGTGATTTCTTTGTTTGAGATGTCCCGTCTGCACAAACCCGATATCGCGTCGCCATCGGACAGTTGGTCGACCCTCAACACGGAACTCTTCGAGCCGGTATCGCGCGAAGTGATCAGCCATAATCTGCTGAGCGGCGACGCTGCCCCTGGCGGGCGGTTTGATTTGATCTCGGGTCAATTCGAGATTTCGAAATATGCATTCGCGCCGAGCCCGCAAGCCTTGTTACAAATCGGGGCTAATTTTCGGCGGATGATCGACCATTATCGCAGTGCCTATGATCTCATCGTGTTTGATACCAACCCGAATGCAACATTTTTAACACGGTGCGCGATGGAGGCTGCAGATCGCGTCCTGGCGCCAATGCATCCGGACATCTACTCCCTGCGCGGCGTAAAGCTGCTCTACCAGGTCATGCAAGAGCAAATTAGTGATGAGAAGCGCCCTGAACCCTCTATTCTCTTCAACACGGTTGGTCGCTCCGAACAGTCCAATTTTGAAGCCGATGCCCGCAATGGCGCCTTCGACCAAATGGCCGGATTTGCGCTTTCCAATACCTTGCTCACCAATGCGCTGCCGCGGTCGCGGCACTTAAAGGTTCGCGGTCCGGAACAAGACAGCGCACCTTGGAAGCAATTGATCATTCATCGCGGCCGCGGCGGCGGTCTCAAACGGATCCGCGAAAACCTCACCGGCATTGCCACTGAGCTCAAACGGCTCGTCGATCAAAATGATTGAGCGGGTGCTTCGCCGCGCATAGTGGCCAATTCGCCCGGCTGATCTAATGTCCGCGCTTGGAACATCATGCGCAGCAAACAAAGCTGCAAGCCAAGAACAACAAACAGGGCCGGTAGGCCGCCAACATTTGACAACATGCGCACGCCATCAATGCCGCTGAATGCCACCATGATCCAAGCCATCACGCAAAGCAGGATGACCCAAGCGATTTTCAATCGCGGTGCGCTCGGTTCGGTTTCATCAACTTCCGTCATGGAGTGCGTGTGGGTCTTACAGATTTGCGATATCGCCTCGGTATTGCTGTCCGCTGCTGTGACATAGGAAATGAACGAAATCAGCAATAAGGTCGGGACCATAAGCGCTGTCAGTGGAAGCTCTTCGAGCGCGCGAAACATTACGGCTTCGGGGCCGTTGGCATCGAGCACCGTTTTCAATACACCGCCCAAGGTCAGATCGACATTCATCGCGAAGACGCCAAAGGCTGTCATCCAGAGCATCGAAAACAGGGACGGTAAGACCAAATTTACCAGGACAAAGGCGCGCACGGTATAGCCGCGCGCGATCCGTCCCAAAAACATTGCCGTAACCGGGGCCCAAGCGAGCCAATTGGCGAAATAGAAACTGGTCCAGGCTTTGGCCCAGTCTTGATCACCACTGGCCGCGCCAATCATCAAAGACCGATCGAGAAATTCCTGTCCAAACCCCAAAAAAGCTTGGCCGCCTTGAGACAGCATTTGACCAAAGGGTCCGAAGATGAGGAGGAAGCCGACAAATCCGATAAAAAACCAAATATTGGCCACTGACAGCACCCGAATGCCCCGCATCAGGCCGGTGAGCGAACTGATCAAAACAACAATGCCTATCCCACACGCAACCAGAGCCAGCGACACCGGACCGCTGGCGAGTCCGGTGACGCTCTCTATCCCACCGGAGAGCAGTAACATACCCGCCCCCAGCGATGCGGCCATACCCATCACCAGAGCCAACAGAATGGCCGCGTCGAGGAGTGCGGCAATCGCGTCCGGCAATGGCCGCCCTAAGAGCGCTAAAAATGGGCCGGAAACCGAATAGGGTTTTCCAAGATTGTGATAAGCCAGAGCAAAAGTCAGGGCCGCGACCGTATAGATCGCATAGGGCGATACGGTCCAATGCATGAACAGACTGACCAAGCTGAACTGTTGCGCTTCAGGGCTGAGCGGTTCTAGGCCGCGGGCCGCGCCCCCCGGCTCGTATAGATGGAAAAGCGGCTCCGCCATGGCCCAAAATAGAATTCCGGTTGCGATTGTCGTGCACAGCGTGATCGAGAACCAGCTCCAGGGCTGGAGGGTCGGCTTGGCGCCCGCGCCGCCAATCTTCACCCGCCCGAGCGGCGAGAGCACCACCGCGACACAGGTCAGAACAAACCCGAAGACGGCCCATGAAATCGTCGTTGAAAACGTGTCCAGGATCCAATCATTGATCGCTTTGGCAAAGGCGAAAAAAGCATCAAGATTGATCAGGCTCGCGATCGCCGCGGCAATGAAGATGGTCATTGGCAGAATGATCACAAACCGACGCAAGGATCCGTC
>JBCCXW010000140.1:0-8230 GCA_039191105.1 Pseudomonadota bacterium | reverse complement strand
GACCGTTCCCTGGGGGTGTAAGAACCAGGTGTTTGTGTTTGAGGGGTCGGGCGTAAACGATCCAAGGTGGGGTTAGAGAGTCGAAATGAATTGGCAAACACGGCTCGCAGCTGTTGTGCGGCACCCGAGCGCATGGTTGGTCGCAACCTGTGGTGTGCTGACATTTCTGCACCTTCAGCACGCTCCAAATCTATTGAACCAGCTGCGGTCTGTGACCCTCTATGATTATGCGCTGTCAATGAGTTTTGTTGGCGATGATCGTGAAGTCGATGTGACGACTTTCCTGCCGGCCAGCGATGAGCGTCAGGACATCATCCGCGAGAATATTCTCTCCGGACAATTACAGTTCGACGATCAGACCGACCAATCTGGACGGCGCGGTTTGTGGTCTGGCGATCAGGGCGGCGAGATTCGCTACCACGCTTTGATTACGGCAAGAGAGATCGCTTACGATCTCGACAGCGCCTTGCAGGTGGCTGAGTTCCTGCCAGAGCAATACGCTCAATACTTGATCGAAGAGGAGGGCATTCAGGTCAATCATCCTGAAATCCAGCAGCTTTGGACCTCCATCCAGCCCGCTGATAGCCGCCAACTCGTCCCGGTCTTGGAAGCGATTTACAATTATACCTATCTCGAGATTGAAGGCGCCCCCTTTAAAGGCTTCACCGATGCGCTCACCGCACTGCGGCTTGGGCGCGCGAGCTGTAATGGTAAGGGCCGCCTGTTTGTGGCTCTGGCGCGATCGAATGGCATTCCGGCGCGTTTGGTCGGCGGGGTGATTATGAATGAGGGGTCGAAACGGACCTCTCACCAATGGTTGGAAGTGTTGATTGAGGGCCGGTGGGTGCCATTTGATCCGACCAATGGCCACTTTGCGCAACTACCAGAGAATTTTTTGCGCCTTTACACGGGCGACCACGCTCTGTTCCGCCATACGCGCAATATCAATTTCGATTATCGCTTCAGCATCTCACCGATGAGCCAATCTCCGGCCTTGTTTGAGTTCGATGAAAATGAGCCAATTTTGCATCGCTTCAATGCGGCGCGGCTGATGCAGCTCACCGGGTTGCCGGAAAGCATGATTGGCGTGTTCTTGATGTTCCCGCTAGCGGCCCTGGTGACGATTTTCCTGCGCAGCGTGATCGGCATTCAGACGTTCGGCATTTTCATGCCGATGTTGATTGCAGCCGCGTGCGTGAATACTGGGCTATGGCTCGGCTTGCTGACCTTTTCCGGGATTGTCGCCTTTGCGGTGGTCATGCTCGCTTATTTCAACTCATTCAATATTCTCAAAATCCCCAGATTGGCCGCTGTTATTACGATTTGTACCGTTTTGTTCATCGGCATTCTATTGGCGCTCGGCAATCGTTCGACCTTGCAGTTTGGGATTCTCGCGCTGTTCCCGGTTGTGATCATTTCGTTCATGGCCGAGCGGATCCACAATATGCTCGATGACAGTGATTGGCGCGGCATGATGCATGCGGGAATCGGCACCCTCATCACCATTGTCGCCTGCTATGTCGTGTTCTCATCGGTGGTGCTCCAGGGCTTGTTTGCGATGATGCCGCAATTGCTGCTTTTGGTCCTGGCGGTGCAATTGGCGATTGGTCAATGGTCCGGAATGCGGTTGCAAGAGTATATTCGCTTCAGGAACATCCTACGCAATGGACCTGTCCTCGGCATGAATGCGCGCAATCGCAATTATGTAAACAATCTCAATTCGAACGAATTGCTGGACCTTGCCGCCGACAAATTGCGCAGCAAAGACATTTTGCGGGATGCTGGGGTTCCGGTAGCGCGCACCTATGCGGTTTGCAGCTCTTTCCGCGATTTGCCGGAATTCATGCAAACGCTCTCTGACCTTGGTGCATTTGCCCTCAAGCCCAATCGCGGGTCGCAAGGCAATGGCATCATGATCATTCGCGAGCGCGACGGAAAAGATTTTGTGACCGCGGGCGGAAAAGTGAAAACCGCCGACCAATTATCTCGACATGTTGGCGAAATCCTCAATGGGTCCTTCTCGCAAAGCGGCGATGAAGACTATGCCTATGTCGAGCCGCTGCTCAAACAGCATGATGCTCTGAGCCAATTGTCAAACTTTGGCCTATCCGACATCCGCGTCATTCTTCACAAACAACAACCGGTCTCGGCCATGCTGCGTCTACCGACGAAGAAGTCGGGCGGCAAAGCCAATCTGCATCAAGGCGCGGTCGGCCTGGCCATCGATATCAAAACCGGCGAAGTCGTGAATGCGGCCTTCAAAGGCGCATCGACCTTTGAGCATCCGGACACCGGTGCTGAGCTCATCGGTTTTAAAATTCCAAAATGGCGGGAGATTATCGATATTTCGATCGCTGCCTCAGACGCCATTCCCCTTGGCTATATTGGTGTTGATATTTGTCTCGATGATGATCGCGGACCGCTCGTCTTAGAGGTCAATGGCCGTCCCGGCATTGAAATACAGAACGTCCAGCAAAAAGGGCTCGTTGAGAGCCTGACCGGCAAGGGGTTTGCCCATGCATGAGCCGTCACGCTTTTTCTCTGCCCCGGCCTTGAGCGCCCTCGCGCTGGCGATGACGGGCGTCGCCGTAGCGGCTGAATATGTCGTCCGCCATGATGACCAAGGCGCGATTGTGCGCAACATCTCATCAGACGATCAACTTGAGATCGAAACCGTCGTCGAAAGTGACCTTACAGAGGACTTTCGGGCAGATCTGATCGAAATCGTACAAAATTCAACGCTTGCGCCGCTTGACTCGGACACATTGCGATCGACGCTCTTTTTCCGGAACGCCAATCAAGCCGACAAGCCAAAATTCGAGGCCTTTGTCGGTACGCTCCTGGCCAAACGCAAACGCCATGAAGAGGCACTCGCCGTTTTGGCCGGTCTTTCGCCCGAACAACGGATTGAGCACGGCGCGTCCTTTTCATTCGCGCAATCGTATCGCGGCGCCGGCAATATTGAGGCGGCAATTCGGGCTTATGCCATGCACATTGCAGCGAACCCGAACCACAATCCGGGTTATGTAAATTATGGCATTTTGCTCGCTGAAACGGACCAGCATGAAGAAGCGGTCCGGGTTTTCGCGCGGTCCGTTGAGATCACGAGCAGCTCTCGCAAGGGGAAATCCCTGTCCTTGCTTGGGCAATCGCAAGTCGCTCTCGGTCTGTATGAGGACGCGATCGCCTCTTTTGATAGATCCATACAATTTCGACCCGATAGCGGGCCCACTTGGCGCCGGTTTGCCACCGCCAAAGCGCGCTCCGGACTGTATCCGCGGCAAGAGATCTCAGCCGATTATGGGCGCGCTCTGGCGCTCTCCCCAGACGATGCGACCACGATGGCGGAATGGGCCGAGTACGAATTCTCGATTGGACGCTTCGAGACCGCCTTACCGGTTTTCCGTAAAGCCAGTGCCGAAGCCGGCAAGGACTTTGATATCCTGTTTTCGCGGACCCTCAATCTGCTTGCGTCTGAACGTCCACGCGCGGCGCGCAGCATTGTGCGGCGAATGGCGAATGTTGAGATGTCTTCAGATCAAGCCTTACTCCTGAATGCGCTGCAAGAGGCGAGTGGCATCATCCGACCGCCAACCTTGGAAACAGCCACGCAGGCCTGCGATCGAAGCACCGAAAGCGAACGCTCCGCATATCTTTGCGTGCTGCTTCAACTTGAGCTTGAGAACTATGACTCTGCTCTCTTGGTTGCTGAGGCGCTTCCGGCCGCCTCACTCTATACGCTGCCGGCGCAATTTGCCCTTGCCCGGTATGATCAGCGCCAAGGCAACCCAGAAACGGCTTTGGAGCGGCTTGAAACCCTGCTGACCAAAAACCCTGATAGTCCTTTGTTCTGGTTATATCGCGCCCGCAGCCTTGCTGAGCTCGCGCCGGATGATGCGGTGGGAGATGCAGCCACCGAGGTCACGCTACCGCAGACCGAGCTCAGCGATGGCGACGAGCCAGTCGAAGACGAAACGCTTTACGCCTTCCAGCGCGCCTTGGAGCTCAATCCGGAAAGCCGCAAGATTTCGTTGGAACTGAGTGACTATCTCCTGGAAACAGAACAATTTGAAGCCGCCGAAACCGTACTGGCGGCGTATGCTGCGCTCAACCCGAACGATATTCTGGCTTTGACCAGTTTGGTGCAGGTTTATGAAGCCGCTGGCGAACTGCAAAAAGCAGAGGAAACTCTGCTGCAATTGACCCGTTCAAGCGAAGAAAACACGGAGACCGCTCAATTGCTCGTGGCGGTGCAAGTCTCGCTCGAGAAATATGCTGATGCTTTAGAAACCGCCAACAATCTCCTCGATCGGGAACCGGCAAACACAGCTGTGCGCAAACTTCGTGTGCAAGCGCTTGAGGCTTTAGACCAACCAGAAGAGGCGGCGAAAGAGCGCGACCGCATTCGCCGATTGGAGCCCGACGCCGCTTCTGATCGCCTGGAAGGTTCACCTCCCGCAGAATTCGCTGACGCCGCCCCTTAACCCCAAAACACCACACCATGCATGGTCAGCGCGATCGTCTGACAAACCCATAGAGCACGCGGCCATTAGCCAAACGTTTGGTTTTTTGAACCATAGCGCCGTTTTGATGCAGCGCCTCTTGGAATGACGCCTCATGGTAGTCGGCAAAGATGTCCTCGCGATTGGTCAGCAAGCGGGTCACCATCGGATCAGTTTTGGGAATCCATTCAATTATGCCGGTCTTCGCCGTATTCACGATGTTCGCGACGGCACGGTTTACCGGCACATTGCCAGATATGACAATGTGATGCAGCACTGCGAGCGCCAAGACGAAATCTGGAGATGCACGGGCTTTCAAGCTCTCTCGCTCGGATAGGTCCCATCCTTGCGCTGGTGAGGGATTTAACAGGTTCTGATAGAGCGGCAGAAAGCGCGCTTTTGTTTGCACGGCGGCTGCGTAGGCTTGCGCCAGCGCTTGGTGATCTGATTCCAAACCAACCACATGCGCTGCCCCACTCTCGAGCGCTAAGAAACTGAACTCGCCCGTATTGCAGCCAATATCGAGCAATTGCCGCGGCCGCGCTTGCGCGACGCATTCGGCGACGAAGTGTCGTTTCTGTGACAAGCTTTCTTGTTCATAAGTTCGGGTTTGCACATAATCCGACCAGACCGATTTCTGTTCTTGGTAAGACAGCGACGAGATCCAATTCCGAAGCTGTTTCAAGATGTACACAAAGCCCTCTTTCGGAAGTCGTCCGGACACCTTTTGGGGCGGCTTCGATGGTCTCCGCGCGATCTGGCGTGCCGCCCAATGTGGGAGCTGAACAAATTGAAAATAACGCAAAGACAGTTTCCGTCTGAGAGGCGCCGTGGCATTCACCCAGCTCGCATCGAGGCCCGTCATCGAGCCGCGATAATGCTCATGAAACGGCAAGTCGCCATATGCCATCACCAAAAGTGGGAAGAGGAACTGTTGGCAAAACTGCTCCTGACCGGCCCACAGCATGCCATCGCGATACGGGATAAAGGAAAGCGTATCAATGAATATCGGCTTGCTGTTCTGGAACTGCAAATTGAAAGCGGTTGCATCAGAGAGTGTGTGCTGGAAGTGAAGACTGTCCAATAAGATGTCCAATTGCAGCAGGGCGGCGGCCTTCAACTGACCGAAGCACCATTCATATGGATATGAAATCATCGGCAGATTTGGATGCGCGAGCAAAATCTCTTGGGAAAGATCGTTCGGTCCCGGCTCAGCCATGACCTCTTGATGCGCAATGAGCTTCCCGTGTTCGATCAGGTGCGCATAGACGCCAGACGCTTCTGCGGCGCGAAAGGACGGTTGCCCCGCTTCGGTCACCACACGGATGATTTGCCCGTCTGAGCGTCGCGCCACGAACCCCTTCGGATCCCGAAAAGAGCCGGGACCGGCCGCAAGCGATGGCTCAAGCGCATCGCCTCTCAATAGATTAGAAATTCCGTCAGTCATTAACGAGTATTTATAACGTTCAAAATACTTAAGACTGGTGAAGATAAGGACGGATCTATTGAATAAAGTATATAATTATTGTCTGAGTGTCTCAATACTTGCTCTCGCCTCTCCGCCGGCATACGCTTATATTGACCCCGGCACGGGCGCATTGGTCATTCAAGCTCTGATTGGCGCCATGGCGACAGCATTGGTCACCATCCGGTTGTGGTGGTCGAAGCTTACGACACTCGTTAGAACTGTTTTTGGGGCAAAATAAGTGCTGACCGAATGGCATTTGGATCGCGAAAAGCGAAGCCTGGTGCTGTATGGGTTCGCCTTATTCTTGCTTTGGCAATGGCCCTTCGTTTCGCTGGTCACGCACAACAAGAACTTGATCGTCGAACAAGAACTATTGGTTTTGTTCTTTGCCAAAACACTTGTCTTCGCGGCCCTCATCATCGCGTTTCGACTTGTCTTTCAGCGCTCGAGAATTGCACTGCTGGCGCTCACCATTGCCGTCCTACTTTGGATACGAGGCGGCCAAGTGACTCAAACTGCCGGTGTCGGTGACTGGGTCATGGCGATCATTTATGCCGGGCTGATCGCGCTTGCGGTAACCGCGATCATTTACTTCTTTCTTCGATATGAAGAGAGGTTCAAACTGCTTGTGACGGTCTTTGCCAGCACAGTCGTTTTGATCCAGCTCCCCACATTCTTTAGTGTTTTTGATCTACAAGAAGTTGATTATCCGGCAGCTTTTGAGGACTCAGATTGGCGTGTGCGTCAGCCGCAGGCACCACCTCACATCATTTATATTATTCCCGATCGATATGCCAGCAACGAGGCCTTAAATGGTCTGTACGAGACTTCAAATTTGGCGTTTACCGAGGCCCTTGAGCAACGCGGATTCCACGTCTGGGATGACCAAGTCTCTAATTACCCCAAAACATTTATGTCGCTTGCATCGACATTGAACTCAGCTCAACTCGGGCCCATAGCAGAACAAATTCCGGCGAAAGACCGTCGGTACGAATACATTTATAGAATGCTCCGCGATCATTCTGTTGCAGAGACACTGACATCTTTCGGGTATGAATATACCCATATCGGATCGTGGTGGGATCCGACAAAGAAAAATCAACACGCAGATCGAAATTTCTACAACACTGGTCCATTAAACAACCGGCTCACCGGAGTGTATTTGAAGCATACCCCTTTTTGGTCGAATATTGGGGCGGAGTGGGGCATGGTAGACGACTGCGCGAAAACCCCCGGGAAGCTTGATTTTGTCAAGCGCCAGATCGCCTCTGATCGCCCCCAATTTATTTTGTGGCACACCTTAATCACTCATGAGCCTTACATGACTCAAGCGAATGGCACATGTGAGTTGGCACACGACAATCCATCATATACTTCCAACTATGCTGAACTCGATCAAGCGTACATTGATCACATCTCATACTTTAATCGGTTTGCGTTAGACCTTTTCGATCACAGTCGCGAGCGGTCTAAGCGGGAGATCATTTTCGTCATTCAGTCCGATGAAGGCCCATTTCCGAAACTATATCGGGAAGCCAAGCACAACCGCGCCGAGCCATACAATTTCCTAACCGCGCCGGACCGCGAAATGTATCGAAAGCACGCAATTTTTAACGCCATTTACCTTCCGAGCCGGGAATATAGCGAACTTGATACCTTGCAAACGCCGATCAACAATTTTCGGATTATATTTCGCGAAGTCTTTGACATAGAGATCCCATTTCTTGAGGATAAGGTCTATTCCTTTGCGTATGAGGACGACCCCTATGCGCTGGAAGAGATCACAGACCGATTGTTGAATCGCGAAGAAACCCGCATTGCAAATTCTGATTGAGGCACTTCGGTGACGCGCCTCGCCAGAGGCTTCAAATAACCGAGGACGCGCGCGCAAAACGATCGACAAGATCGCGTTTAGCTTGTGCCCGAGGGGGTCCGCCCGCGCCATCGCTCGCAAGATCCGTTGCTCCGCATTATCAGCGGCTCCGCTTCCGTTTCCGGGTCAGCGAGAAGGATAGGGCGAGGATGACCGACATGATTTCGACCACCAATGCGACATTCGCCCAAAGTTCTGAGCCGGTAAATGCGTAGGCCAGCGTATGCATTGATGGTCACCCCTCTTATTCGCCGCAGCGTCACAGCCATTCCAACCAAAGCACACCGATGAGCGCCATCCGCTCAAAATCAAAATTGCATTGGCGCATTGCGTAAACACTGCAGTTCTAACGCGTTCAACATCTCAAAAATTATTGCAAATGAGAAT
>JBCCXW010000139.1:0-8314 GCA_039191105.1 Pseudomonadota bacterium | reverse complement strand
ATACAACAAAGTTGTTGATGCTTGGTCGACCTGTACGGACAAAGTCGCAGATGCGATGATGGACGCTGCAGGCGAAGCCGCCACGGACAAGAAAACCGGTCGCCAAGAAGAAACCAACTCGGTCTTCATGATGGCGCACTCAGGGGCGCGTGGCTCGAAAAACCAGATGAAACAGCTTGCTGGTATGCGCGGCTTGATGGCCCGTCCAGACGGTTCAATCATCGAAACGCCGATCATCTCGAACTTCAAAGAAGGCCTGACCGTTCAGGAGTACTTCAACTCCACTCACGGGGCACGTAAGGGCCTTGCGGACACGGCGTTGAAGACGGCGAACTCGGGTTATCTGACCCGCCGCCTCGTCGACGTGGCTCAGGACTGCATCGTCACCGAAGACGATTGCGGCACCGATCAAGGCATCGAATTGTCAGCCGTCATGGAAGGCGCTGATGTCGTCGTCTCGCTCAGCGAGCGTATTCTTGGCCGGGTGACCGGTGAAGACGTCAAAGCGCCGAAGTCTGACGAACTCGTTGCTCCGGCCAACACCTATATCGATGAGGTTCTGGCCAAAACGATCGAAGATGCAGGCGTTGACCGGATCAAAGTCCGTTCGCCGCTGACATGCGAAACTAAAATCGGTGTTTGTGTGGCCTGTTATGGCCGCGACCTCGCGCGCGGAACGATCGTCAATAAAGGCGAAGCGGTCGGGGTTATTGCGGCGCAGTCGATTGGTGAACCTGGCACACAGCTGACCATGCGGACTTTCCACATTGGCGGCGCGGCTTCGGTTGCCGAAGAAAGCTCCACTGAGGCGCAAGTCGAAGGTAAGATCAAATTCGAAAACCCAACTTTCGTGAAACGCGAAGATGGCGCTTTGATCGTCACCGGTCGTCACATGGTTGTGTCGATTGAAGATGCTGACGGACGCACCCGCCAGACCTTCAAGCCAACCTACGGCACCGCGCTATCGGTCAAGGATAAGAAGAAGGTCAAGCCCGGCGACAAAATCGCCGACTGGGATCCTTTTGCCCAGCCGATGATCTCTGAGGTCGAGGGAACGATCCGTCTTGTCGATATTGTCGACGGTCTGACGGCCCGCGAAGAGACAGACGAAGCGACCGGTATTTCGTCTCGCGTGATCATTGATGGTCGCGGTTCGAAAGGCGCTGATTTGCGTCCATCAATCATGATTGCGAACGCAAAAGGCGAGGCGCTCGCTCTGCCAAATGGCAATGAGGCCCGCTATATGCTGTCACCGGGCGCGATCTTGTCGGTCGAAGAGGGCGACACGATCAAAGTCGGTGAGTCGATGGCTCGTATCGCAACTGGCGGTGCGAAAACCAAAGACATTACCGGGGGTCTGCCGCGTGTGGCCGAACTGTTCGAAGCGCGCCGTCCAAAGGATCACGCTGTGATCGCTGAAATGGATGGTCGCATTCAGTTCGTGCGCGAGTATAAGCAGAAGCGGAAAATCGCGATCGTGCCGGAAGAGGATGGCGCTGAGCCAATCGAATTCCTGGTGCCAAAAGCGCGCCGTCTTGATGTCCAGGACGGAGATTATGTGAAGCGCGGTGATTACATCATCGATGGCAACCCAGCCCCACAGGATATTCTCGCGACGCTTGGCATTGAAGCGCTCGCCGACTATCTCGTTGACGAAGTTCAGAAAGTCTACCGTCTGCAAGGCGTGCCGATCAATGATAAGCATATCGAAGTGATTGTGCGTCAAATGCTGCAAAAGTTTGAGGTGACGGATGCCGGTACCACGACTTTGATCAAAGGTGAGCATATCGATGCGATTGAGCTTGAAGAAGCCAACGCCGCGGTGCGCAAGTCGAAGAAAGCCGACCAGCGCGAAGCAACCGCGGTTCCGGTGTTGCTCGGGATCACCAAAGCCTCGCTGCAGACCCGCAGCTTCATCTCAGCCGCCTCGTTCCAAGAAACGACGCGCGTCCTGACCGAAGCTGCCCTGCAAGGCAAAGTCGATACGCTGGAAGGCTTGAAAGAGAATGTCATTGTTGGCCGTCTCATTCCGGCCGGGACCGGTGGCGGTATGCGCGAAATGCGCAAGGTCGCCGCTCAGCGCGATCAGCAGCTGCGCAATAAACGCGAAGCGGCTGCAAAAGAAGCGTCGGCAGCATTGCCTGCGCCGGAAGCAGCTGAATAGAGACACAGCCTAAACCAATCAAAACGCCATATCCTTCCGGGATATGGCGTTTTTTACTTGCGCGGAATGTAAAATCGAAATTTTATTGATCTGAGTATTAGGGGACCCTTGAATGGAATGGGTCTCAAATGCTTTCCATCAAAACGCGTTTGCCGGATCAGCCTTTTATCGATGCCGGTAAAATATTGCGTGATGAAATAACAACGCATGCTCCTGAGTATCAATCGGTTATGTCCGCCTTACACGAGGATGGCTATGCGGTGATAGATCCGGCTTTCGATCCGGACGATCTCGATACGGTTGAACACTTCTGCAAATCTGAACTAACGACAGATGGCCGCATTCAGGATGCTTGGAAAAAGCAGGCTTCGGTCGGTCGCTTGGCCGTCCACGCACCGGTCATCAAAATGCTAAGCACGGTTTATGGTCGGCGGGCATTTCCATTCCAAACCTTGAATTTTACCTATGGCACCGAGCAGCCCACGCATTCTGATGCATATCATTTTCACTCCAGACCGGGCGGGTTCATGTGCGGCGTTTGGGTCGCTTTGGAGGATATTTCGCCAGAGGCGGGCCCCCTTATAGTCTATCCGGGCAGCCACAAACTGGGCCTTGTGAACCGCTGGGATCTGCCGGGTGAGCAAACCTATCCCGATTATGAGCGACACATTGCGGATGTCATCGACACGCATGAGTTGGACGCCAAGCCTGCGCTTTTGAAACGCGGGCAGGCTTTGGTTTGGGCCGCGAATCTACTGCACGGAGGTGCGCCTCGACAAGAAAAATCGCGCACGCGTTTGAGCCAAGTTTCGCACTATTTTTTTGAAGATTGCGCCTACTTCACGCCAAAAGCCTATGATCTAGAGCGGCACAAACATCTTATCCGTCAGCCATATGATTTAACAAAGCGTCGCCATGTTTTGAGCCAGACCAAACATCTCCCGCAGCAAATGCCGCTTCACCGTATTCTGGGCCTTAGACTCTTACTTATGCTTGATAATCCGCCGCATTTTACCCGCGAGTGAGCAGTTACCGGTCGAAATATAGGATGGACTAGTTTTAATCAAACTGACATTTTTTGCACCGTAACGCGGGTTTTTATTTGCTTCACTGCGATGATCGTATTTATCTGGGGGCCGAGTCAGGGGCATGTAGATTGAGCAAAATCTAGGAGGGTTCGTGCCCTACGCCGCCAACCTTGAAGATCTCCCGCTGATCCATCGCGGCGAAGACGAAATTGACGCCCTCGTCGAACGCTTTCCTGAACATGAAGCGGTTATTAAGTCGCTGCATGAAGATGGCTTTGCGATTGTCGATCTTGATCTCAATCCAGACGATGTGGGCCGCGCGCGCGCACTTTGTCATTCGATCCCGCCTGACAAGGGCCGGGTCCAGGATGCTTGGAAAAGCAATTCAGCCGTGGCGCGGATCGCGACGGAGCCCCGTCTCGTCACGCTTTTATCGAATCTGTATGGGCGTCAGGCGTTTCCGTTCCAGACCTTGAACTTTGATTTTGGCACAGAGCAAAGCGCGCATTCGGACACGTATCATTTTAACGCCCGTCCATATGGCTTCATGTGTGGCGTCTGGGTGGCCCTAGAAGATGTAACCGAAAATGCTGGCCCGCTTTTCTATTATCCCGGCAGTCAAAATCTCCCGATTCTGGAACGTTCGGATGTCGAAGGGGACCAGTCGTATCAAGACTATGAGCAACAACTCACCAAGATGATCTCAGCCGGCGGTTACAAGAAGCAAAAGGCGCTTCTGAAACAGGGGCAAGCGCTCATTTGGACGGCCAATCTTGTGCATGGCGGCGCGCCGAGGCTGAACCCAAGTCTGACGCGTTATAGCCAGGTGACACACTATTTTTTCGAAGGCTGCGCTTACTACACGCCGCGGCTGTTTGACTTGAGTCAAAATCGCCACAGTGTGCGCGAGCCGTTTAGCATCACCCAGCGCAAATTTGTCGCCAGCGACCAGACGGAGCTGAGCGGACATCCGAGCTGGATGAAGCGGCTTTGGTGGCGCCGGGACATCTGGCGCCGCGTGCATCCATCCTGGCCAACGTTTCGAAAAGGCGATGGCAAATAGCAATCCTTGGCACCGTTGCGGAGATAAGACACTGCGCAACCAGGGAGAATAGCGCGCACGTGCGTTGCTAAGCCGCCGAAACGTCTTTCTTCATCGCGTAGATTTCGGAAAATTTCGATTTGCGAGATACTTATCGGATCACTTGCGCGATGACCGGATATATTCACCTGTATTGAAAGATATAAATTCAGCGCTACATATGTTTGGCGTATTGCTATAGAATTTCGGAGCAGAACATGAAAATGAGTTTGATCATTTCGCTTGTGGCGGCATTTATATTCGGGCTTGTAAGCTTCTTCGCTGTGCCTTTTGCGACAAGCGACGGCGGAAATGTGATTTTCTATTCGGCCAGCGCTTTGGTCCTTGGCTTTCTATTCTTCTGGTTCTTGTTCTTGGTCACCAAACTTGATCGATCAGATTGAGCGATTTGCGGCGGCACTTGAGGGGCTCACTTTTCGACTTGTTGACGAAAGATCGGTGAGCAAACCCTTCTCTGTCATGATACTGGCCCGCTTCCAGGGCGACTTTCCGCCCAGCGCTTCATTGCCGTAACCACAACATCCCGCCCGGTGCATTCTCTCTGCCGCGATCCCTTGACGTAGCGAGCGCTGGGCCTTAACACGCGGCCATGCTGGCTGGGCGGTCCCGAACGGGTCTGCCCGGTAATCCTTTTGGGGATTGCCCGTTTGGCAAACACACCAACAGTCGCGGACGATAAATGGGGCGCTCACGGCCTGGTTTTCGTCTCACCCGAAATTGGTCCGACAGGGGCCGCAAAAAAGAGAGTTTCAAGGCCCCTATGCCGACGATTCAACAGCTGATCCGAAAGCCGCGCAAGCCTAAGCCGCAGCGGTCCAAAACCCCCGCCCTGAAGGGCAACCCTCAACGTCGCGGTGTCTGCACCCGTGTGTATACGACCACACCGAAGAAGCCGAACTCGGCGCTTCGGAAAGTGGCGAAAGTCCGTCTGACGACAGGGTTTGAATCGCTTTGCTACATTCCAGGGGAAGGCCATAACCTGCAGGAGCACTCTGTCGTCCTGATCCGCGGTGGCCGCGTGAAAGACCTGCCAGGCGTCCGTTACCACATCCTGCGCGGCGTTCTGGATACCCAGGGCGTGAAAGATCGTAAGCAGCGTCGTTCGCATTACGGCGTGAAGAAGCCGAAATAAGGGAGGGCTAAGCTATGTCTCGTCGTCACCGCGCAGAGAAACGTCAGGTCCTGCCTGATCCGAAATTCAAAGACGTCGTCTTGTCGAAATTCATGAACCAGATCATGAAGGATGGCAAAAAATCGACCGCCGAACGCATTGTCTATGGCGCGCTCGACTTGGTGGAGTCGCGTGCCAAAAAAGACCCTGTCGAAGTTTTCCACGAAGCGCTGGAAGCGATTTCTCCAGCTGTTGAAGTGCGCTCTCGCCGTGTCGGTGGTGCGACTTATCAGGTGCCAGTTGAGGTGCGTCCGGATCGCCGCCAAGCGCTGGCGATTCGTTGGCTTGCTTCTGCGGCGGGAAGTCGGAACGAGAACACGATGCGCGAGCGTCTCGCCGGAGAACTTATGGACGCGTCTCAAGGCCGCGGCGCGGCTGTGAAGAAGCGCGAAGACACCCACAAAATGGCGGAAGCCAATCGTGCGTTCTCGCACTATCGTTGGTAATTTCTCAAAAGACCCTACGTCCCGTCTCGGAACACAACTACGAAGGTAAAGCCCATGGCCCGCGAATATCCGCTGGAGCGCTATCGTAACTTTGGTATTATGGCGCACATTGACGCTGGTAAAACCACGACGTCAGAACGCATCCTGTACTATACCGGTAAGTCGCACAAAATCGGTGAAGTGCATGATGGCGCCGCGACCATGGATTGGATGGAGCAAGAGCAAGAGCGTGGCATTACAATCACCTCTGCTGCGACGACGACCTTCTGGGAGCGGACCGAAGACGGTCAAAATGCACAGACGGAAAAGCACCGCCTGAACATCATCGATACGCCCGGACACGTGGACTTCACCATTGAAGTTGAGCGGTCTCTTGCGGTTCTCGACGGTGCCGTTTGCGTACTGGACGCGAATGCCGGCGTTGAGCCGCAAACCGAAACGGTTTGGCGTCAGGCCGACCGCTATCACGTGCCGCGCATCGTGTTCGTCAACAAGATGGACAAGATCGGCGCCGATTTCTTCAACTGCGTCGACATGATCAAAGATCGCACCGGCGCGCAGCCTTTGCCGATCCAGTTGCCAATTGGCGCTGAGACCGAGCTCGAAGGCCATGTTGACCTGATCACCATGCAGGAATGGGTTTGGGCCGGCGAGGACCTCGGCGCGACGTGGGAATTGCGCGACATTCGCGACAGCCTCAAAGCGAAAGCCGAAGAGATGCGCAACGAAATGGTTGAACTTGCCGTTGAGCAAGACGAAGAGGCCATGGAAGCTTACCTCGAAGGCGAAGAGCCAAGCATCGAGACCTTGCGGGCGCTGATCCGCAAAGGCACCCTGGACATGGCCTTTGTGCCTGTCATTTGCGGCTCTGCGTTTAAGAATAAAGGCGTCCAGCCCATGCTGAACGCGGTGCTCGACTATCTGCCGAGCCCGCTCGATGTGCCGGCATATATGGGCTTTAAGCCCGGCGACGAAACTGAGACGCGCGACATTGCCCGCTCAGCGGACGATGCACAGCCATTTGCGGGTCTTGCGTTCAAAATCATGAACGATCCCTTCGTGGGCTCGCTGACCTTTGTTCGCATCTATTCAGGTGTGATGACCAAAGGCGGCTCAATGCTGAACTCCACCAAGGACAAGCAAGAGCGCATTGGTCGAATGATGATGATGCACTCGAACAATCGTGAAGAGATCGAAGAAGCCTATGCTGGCGACATTATCGCGCTGGCTGGCCTCAAGCAGACCACAACGGGTGATACGCTATGTGCGAAAAACGACCCAGTTGTGCTCGAGACGATGACCTTCCCAGATCCGGTGATCGAGATTGCGGTTGAGCCAAAGTCGAAAGCGGACCAGGAGAAGATGTCTGTTGGTCTGCAACGCCTCGCGGCCGAAGACCCAAGCTTCCAGGTCGAGTCTGACTTTGAGTCTGGCCAGACCATCATGAAGGGCATGGGCGAGCTTCACCTCGATATTCTCGTCGACCGTCTAAAGCGTGAATTCAAAGTCGAAGCGAACATCGGGCAGCCAAAAGTGGCTTACCGTGAAGCGCTCGGCCGTGTCGCTAACATCGATTACACGCATAAGAAACAGTCCGGTGGATCAGGACAGTTCGCGCGCGTCAAAATTACGTTCGAGCCCTTGGAAGCTGGCTCAGGCTTCGAGTTTGAAAGTAAGGTTGTTGGCGGTAACGTCCCGAAAGAATATATTCCAGGGGTCGAAAACGGTCTGAAAATGGCCAAGGAAAACGGGCTGCTCGCTGGTTATCCTGTGACCGACTTCAAAGCGATCCTTACAGACGGTGCGTTTCACGATGTCGACTCAAGCGTCTTGGCGTTTGAAATCGCCGCACGTGCCGCCTTCCGTGAGCTGAAGTCAGAAGGCGATCCGCGCCTGATGGAACCTGTGATGAAGGTCGAAGTTGTTACCCCAGAAGACTATATGGGCGATATCATTGGCGACCTGAATTCGCGTCGCGGTCAGATCCAAGGCTCTGAGCCACGCGGCAACGCGACAGCGATCAATGCGTTCGTACCCCTTGTGAATATGTTCGGGTATGTGTCTGACCTTCGCGGCATGTCACAAGGCCGGGCGCAGTTCACCATGCAGTTCGATCACTATGCTGAGGTTCCAAAGGCCGAGGCCCAGAAGATCACCCAGGAGCTGGCGGGCTAGCCATAGATCCAAAGACCGGTCTGGCGGTCACCCAACGTGCCCTCTGAGAGGGCGTAGAATACCGGCTATAAGTACAAGGAGCGTATGATGGCCAAGGAGAAGTTTGAGCGTAATAAGCCGCACGTGAACATCGGTACGATTGGACACGTGGACCATGGGAAAACGACGCTAACCGCAGCGATCACGATGGTGCTGTCAGATGTCACAGGCGCTGAGAAGCGGTCTTAT
>JBCCXW010000138.1:0-8320 GCA_039191105.1 Pseudomonadota bacterium | reverse complement strand
GGTTTGCCAAGGCTGAGACGACCCGCGCTGACTTCGGTCAGACCATCAACGTCCTTTGCCGGATCAATCCGCTCGATCGCCGCGGCCTCATCAAGCCCCTCTGGCAATGGCAATTGCAGCAATATGCCATCAACTTCGTCATCCGCATTCAACGCTGCAATCAGAGACTCGACATCAGACTGGGTTGCGGTGGCTGGCAGTGCGTGGTGCAGCGATCGCATTCCGGCCGCTTCGGTCAACCGAACTTTGCTGCGAACATAGACCTGGCTGGCCGGATGGTCGCCAACAATCACGACCGCAAGCGATGGCGGTCGCGGCAGCGCGGTGACAGCGCTCGCAACCCGCCTATGGATGTCTGCTGCAAGGTCTTTTCCCGAAACAATGGCTGCGGTCATGTCTGCTCAACTCCGAACAGCGAAGGGGCGCAAACCCCGCCCTTAAACCGGTTGGTGCGCTCGGTCATCTGGCCGGTATCTCCCGCTTAAAATGGAACCGCCAAAATCACTCTTGGAATGACCCAGTCGCGCAAAAAAGGAATCGCCAGAGCAATGACCAGAATCGAAAGATCGAGACTGCCCAAGGGTGGGATCACCTTGCGGATCGGTCGCGCGATAGGTTCGATGATTTGGAACAAAAACCCGTAAATCGACCTGACTGTTTGGTTTCGATTGTCGACTACGCCGCCAACCATTAGCCACCCCAAGATCACATAAATAAGCAGGGCGAAGAAAAATATCGTTAGAATTGGCGAAATGAAATAGACGTGAAGGGCCGAAAGTAGCGCTTGCAAAGCTCAGACTCCGTTCTGGTTTTCGTGTCCCCTAAGCCACTTCATTCGGCGCGGCAAGCATCCGACTAATTGGCATTTCGAAAGCGTTTGGACTGCGCCCCGACCAAAGCGCGCCCAAGCGGTTCGGGGAGGACCTTTGTCAGGGTTGCAAGGCCTTTATTGACGGCACCTGGCACGATGACAGGTTGCCCGCGCTCACACGCTTGAATGCCTGCTTGGACAACCGGTTCGGCTTCCATCCACATCCAATCTGGCATTTCATTTGTCTTTTGCCGGGTGCCATTGACATCGTGAAATTCCGACCATGTGAAGCCTGGGCAAAGGGCTGTGCAGTGCACATTGCCATAGCCTGCCGCTTTCGCCTCAGCGCTGATGCTTTCCGAGAATTTGATCATGCCGGCTTTGACGCTGGCATACAGCGTATGCCCGTTTGACCCGGGCGTGTATCCGGCAAGTGATGCGACATTAACGATCCGCCCAAAGCGCCGCTCCGCCATCCCAGGCAACACTTTATGCGTCAACTCGACCGGCGCCGTATAAAGCACGCGTAGAAAAGCCGCTTGATCTTTCCATTTGGTGTTAAAAAACGTCCCCGGCAGGCCATAGCCCGCATTATTGACAAGACCGTCAACGTGTCGTCCGGCCTCTTTGATCACCTTCAAAATACTATCGACACTCGACGCGCGGGCAAGATCTTGCGGGATGATAATGGTCTCTATTTTATGCGAGGCCGCGAGGTTCTCAGCCAGCTCCTCAAGGCGGTCTTTGCGGCGCGCCGTCAGGGCAAGATCCCAACCGCGAGCGGCATATTGTTTGGCAAACTCCTCACCGATCCCTGCTGATGCGCCGGTGATGAGCATCAGTTTTCTATCAGACATCGCACCCTCCTAAGCGGTTTTGCGCCAGACGCGGACTTTTGTGAGGAAAGCCAACTGCAAGTTCTCTGCCGAAAAGCCATTACGCGCCATGACTGGGTCAAACGACCACTTCAAAAAGCCCTTATAATAAGGCTCATGGAAGCCCTCGGGGAAGTATTCAAGGAACCCGTCAAGTCCCGGATGATCGCCGAATTGCAGGCTATCGGCGATGATAAATGTCCCACCTGGCTTCACGACACGCGCCGCTTCAGAAATGACCTGCGGGCGTACGCGCGGCGGCAATTCGTGGAACAAATAAATCGAGATCAAGTGATCAAAGGAGTTGTCCTCGAACGGTAATGATTCCGCTGCGCCCTCGACCACATCAACATGCGGCCAATGCTGAACATTTTCGCGGGCCGCGCTGACATAAGGCGGTGACAGGTCGACGCCTGTCAGAGCCAATTTTGGCAGCGCCGTCATGACTTGCGACAGGAACCGGCCCGTCCCGCAGGCGAGATCCAAAACCTTAACGCTGCGCTGATCTTTGCCATGCAATTGTTTGCACAGTTCGGCCAAAGCCGCTCGCCGCATCGCCCCGGCAGCTCCGGTGAATAAAGCCTCGACTTGATGATCATAAATCTCAGCGCTGTGATCACTCAGCCAGCCATCGGTTTGATAGTGAAAATTCTGCCGATAATAGGCTGGAAATCGCTCTGGATCGGCAATTTCGCTTTGGCGCACTTCAACGCCATTTCGGTTTAACCGTCGACGATCGACTTCGGCGACATCAGCGAGAAACTGACGGGCCCGGCGTAAGGCCTTTGGGAAATCCCTGACCCGCATCTCTCGGTCGACAGGATCAGGATATAGCCCGCGTTCGACATTTTCCCGATCCTGACGAAACAGATCGAAATAGGCTGCCCGCAAAGCTTTTAAGTCTGGCTTGTTTTGCGGTTTGAAGATTGGCTCACCCGGACGATTGAAGCCAGCGGAGCGACGGCGAGCGAGCGCGTATTGGCCGCCATACCAAGCAGACCGGACGCCTTGTGCGGCGCCGTACCGGGCGCGCGCGACGGTTTTTCGTGCATCATCTATAAGTCCCATACATGGTAACATGGCGCGCAAGCCCCCCGCCGTCCAGGGGCCATGCGACCGCACGCTTCAGCTTCCATTCAGGAAGGTTCAGGCAGCTATCTTGCACGAGCTTGTGATAGTGAACTCACTCATCTGTAAATAAAGGGAATATCCCGATGATGATCCGAACCTGCTTATTGACCGGCGCCTTAGCGCTCGGCTGTGCGCCTGCCGCTTTGGGAGATCACAATCATTACGGCACCTATAGCGCTCAACCGAGCGTGGGGAGCATTGCCTGTGAAAAGCAAAGAGACAGTGATCGCTTGGCTGGCGGCGTTGTTGGGGCTGTGGCCGGCGGTTTGATCGGCGCGGCCATTGGCGGGGCTTTGGAGCCGGACAATGGCTATCACCGATACAGAGGGTATCGCGGGTATCGCGGATACCATGGATATCGTGGGTATCGGCGACATCATCGTGGCTATTATCATGATCGCGGGGATGACGGCGCCGAGATTGCCGGTGCGGTGATCGGCGGCGTCCTCGGCGCAGCGATTGGCAGTGAAGTCGCCGCCGACTCGACCAATTGTCACCGCACTTATAGCTATGGCGTGGCGAAGCGCAGCTATGGCCACGGCGATCCATATGCGCCAACGCGCTCGCCAACCGGACCGGCTTGGGAGAATCCCGATCTGCAGCAATCGGCTCGGCGCGCTGAACCCTTGCCCACCAGTAGCCCCGCTTATCCAAGTGTTCCGGCCTATCCGAGCGAACCGGCCTACCCAACGCCGGATGAAGATGAACTGCTTGGCGCGCCAACCGAAAGCCGACCCCAGGGCGATTGCACAACGGTGCGCCGCGAGACACGGCTTCCGGACGGAACCGTCATTCGCGAACCCGTGGAAGTCTGCCAAACCCCAGACGGACGCTGGCAGATGCCGCGGGAAGTGCCAGAGTTTTAGCTCTGATTACACCGCCTGCATCGGAAATATCTGGGTTAAATGGGTTCCGGGCTTCCCCTTGGTTTCGCGGCGGCGTATGACTGCGGCATGACGGATTATTTCGAACCCATCTCATTCACCCTATGGCCGGATGACAAAGCGACATTTGCGGATGCGCTGGGGCGATCGTTTCGAGAAACAGGATTTGCTGTCATTTGTGATCATCCCATCCCGCAAACGGTGATTGACCGGGCGGTCGAGGCGTCAAAAGCGTTTTTCGCCCTGCCCGTTGAGGTGAAAGCAAACTATTTCGATGAAGCCGGTGGCGGGCAGCGCGGTTACACACCGTTTGGCAGCGAGAATGCCAAAGGCGCAGAGGCCGCTGATCTAAAAGAGTTTTGGCATACTGGACGCAACCTCGCGCCCGATAGTCCGTATCACGGCTTCATGAAAGAAACGCCAAGCGTTCAAGAGATCGAAGGCTTTGACCGCGCCACCCATGACTTTTTCGACGCTATGGATGCCTTCGGCCAAAAATTGCTCGCGGCCGTCGCCCTCCATTTGGGTCTGCCAGAGCCTTGGTTTGACGATAAAGTCGCGTCCGGCAATTCTATTCTGCGCCTCTTGCATTATCCGCCGCAGGCCAATCCACCGCCACAAGGCACCGTGCGCGCCGGGGCGCATGAAGATATCAATGTGATCACGCTCTTGCTCGGCGCCGAGGAAGCAGGACTGCAAGCCTTGCACCGGTCTGGCAAATGGTTGGACATCAATCCGCCAGCGGGATCGTTGGTGATCAATTGCGGCGACATGCTGCAACGCTTGACGGGCGGCGTGCTGCCATCGACCACGCATAGGGTGCTGAACCCATCGCCTGAGCGATCAAGATTTCCGCGGTATTCGACCCCCTATTTTCTGCACTTCAGTCCGGACGTGCTGATCGAAACGCTGCCGCAATGCCTGGATGAAGGCGGGCAGGCCGAGCCATCGATCACCGCGCAAGACTATTTGATGGAACGTTTGCGGGAAATTGGTCTGGTCCGGGCCTAAGACGAGGACAAACTTCGGCACGATTCCGCCGCGTCGGCGCTTGAATCACCGCCCGCCTTCGCTAAACCGATAGCTCATCTCAGATTGTTAGGAGACTTCGCATGAGCGTCAGCACTCAGACCGTGGATTATGATCAGGATGGTCAAACCTATGAAGGGTATCTGGCGATGCCTGGCAGCGACCCGAAAGGCGTGATTGTTGTCGCCCATGCTTGGGGGGGGCAATCCGAGTTCGAACAGAGCAAAGCGGCATTAATGGCGGAATGGGGCTATGCCGGATTTGCTCTAGATGTTTATGGCAAAGGCCAGCGCGGCGAAACCACCGAAGAGTGCCAAGCGCTGATGACCCCACTTGCTGAGAATCGACCCCTCCTGCAATCGCGCCTAGAGCACGCGCTGACCGCCGCGAAAGACGCTGCTGGCACGGACAAAGCTGCGGCGATCGGATTTTGTTTTGGCGGCCTCTGCGTGCTCGATATGGCGCGTAAGAATATGGCCGTCGACGGCGTGGTCAGTTTTCACGGACTGTTCGGCGCGCCCGGCAATACGGACGAAAAAATTAGCCCACGCGTTTTAGCGCTGCATGGCTGGGAAGATCCTATGGCGACGCCCGACGATGTCATGGATTTCTCAAGAGAGATGACGGCGGCACAAGCGGACTGGCAACTTCATGCTTATGGTGCCGTCATGCACGCATTTACCAATCCGAACGCCAATGATCCGGGTTTTGGGACCGTCTTCGACGCGGGCGCGGATCGCAGGAGTTTTGCAGCTTGCCAGGACTTCCTGGCAGAAGTGCTGGGCTAATTGCGCGCAGCGCGGACCGTGGACGTTTCGCGTCGAAGCGTTTTAGCGACGCTGCCGCTCGCGGTGGCGGGCCTATCGGGATGCGACCAAAACCGCCGCGCAGAGCGGCTTGTGAACCGTCTCATCCGGGCGCCAGCACAGCAGCGGGCGCCGGCGGCAGGCCTTGTCGTCATGCGCGACAATATCGTAATCGCACAGGCAGCGGCCGGCGACGCCGTATTGGGGGAGCACCCGTTCACGCCGCGCAGCGCATTTCGCGCCGCCTCCATCTCAAAGCTTGCCGTTGCGCTCTGCGCGGAAAAACTCGGTCGGAACGATACCATCGATCTGGATCAAGGGATCCGAAACTGGTTGCCTGGATTCCCGACGAACACGGCGGCTGGCGATGCAGGACCGAGTGTGCGCGCGCTGCTCAGCCACACAGGCGGCATGACCGATCCAGAGGTCTATTGGCTGGCGCATCCTGGACATATCGAAACGCTGCTCGGACCATCGGCCTTTCGCAGCGACCGGCAGTTTGAGTATTGCAATCTCGGCTATGGAATCGTCGCAACCGTGCTTGAGCGCGCCGCGGGCCGACGGTTTGATCATCTGGTCCGAGATATCGTCTTTAAACCTATGGGGTTAGACGTCGGCTTCAATTGGGCGGGCGTGAGCCTTAAGAAAAAGCGGATCGGCGCCACGCTCTATCGTGAGACCGAAACCGGTTGGCAGCCGCAAATCGATGACAAGAATGATCTCCAAAACCCTGAGCCGCGGATCCTAAAGACGGCTGACGCTGACTTAAACACTTATCAACTCGGCACCAATGGCACCCTCTTTTCGCCGCAAGGCGGACTGCGGGCAAACCTGATTGACTTGGCGACCTTGGCGGCGCGCCTGAAATATGCGCCGAGCCTCTGCGAGCCGGTTTGGACGCTCAATCCTGCCGAAAGCAATGGCGTTCATGACGGACGCTATTACACCCAGTTCGGCACCGGGGTTCAAATCCATCCCGCTGAGGAAAGCCTATGGCCCGGACAGACCTTATTTGGGCACGCGGGCGAAGCGTATGGTCTGTATGCGGGCGCTTGGTATGCCCCGGATTTAGACATTAGCTTCGCCTTTGCGGTCACCGGCACACCGCAGACGCCGCCAGCGCGCAGTTCCACTCACCCTGCGCTAAACCTCTTCACCGAGACCCTTATGCAAGCGGTGATCCAGGCTTATGAAACAAGCCCGGCGGTCAAATAAAGCCCCGTCGCCAAAATCCCACCGACCACGGCATAGGGAAGCTGGGTCCGGACATGGTCCATATGATCACATCCCGATGCCAAAGATGCGATGATGGTCGTGTCCGAAATCGGCGAACAATGATCACCAAAGACGCCGCCGCCCATGACCGCAGCGACAGCCAGCGGCAACGGTACGCCGGCGCCGAGCGCTAACGGAACCGCGACCGGGATGATGATTCCATATGTGCCCCAGCTGGTTCCAGCGGCAAATGAGGTAATCGCCGCAGCAACGAACAGAATTGCCGGGATGGCGGCGGGCGCTGGGAAGCTTGAGGCAATGCTGGCAATAAACTCGCGCATGCCAACCGCATTGAGGCTCGCGCCCAAGACAAGGGCGAGATAAATCATCGTGACAGCCGGCAGCAGGTCGCCCATACCGCGAAACCCGAGATCGACCAATTCCCCTTTGGCACGTTTCGAATGGGCGAGGCAGAGGAACGCGGCCGCGGTGGCCAAGATCACCGACCAGAGGATCGCTTGTGATCCGGATCCTTGTCGAATGTCGCCGTCTCCCGTCCAAATCATAAAACCGAGCGTTCCGCCAATCATAATCAAAAGTGGAATGGCCATGTACGAAGCCGATGATGGCGCCGCCGGAGCCTCGTTAAATACGTCGCCTTTCAGCGCGGCCGTTGGCCCTGCTGCAGTGCGCTCCGACGCCGCCAGCGGGCCGAATGTCCGATTTGAAAATACGGTGAAAAAGACCAGCGCAATGGCGATCCATGCATAGAAGTTTAAGCCGATGGTCGACATCAAAACACCGGTCGCGCCCTCGACTCCGTTTTCATTGAGAAGCCCGAGCAAGTAAGCGCCCCAACCATTAAACAGGATCAGCACGCTGACGGGCGCGCAGGTGGAATCGATGATGAATGCGAGCCGCTCGCGGCTCAGCTTTAACTTATCAAACAATGGGCGCCCAAGAATGCCTGTCGTAAGCAGGCTAATATTGGTCTCGACAAAGATCAGGACGCCGCAAATCGCTGTCACTAAGCTGGCGCGCCGCGGGGTGGACGCGAAACCAGATGATTGCAGCCGGTCCACCATCGCGCTGATCCCACCAGAGCGCTGCATATACACAATCAAAGCGCCAATGATCAAACAGAATAGCAGCACGCGCGTATTGTATGGGCTGTCGAACACCCCGACCGCGCGATCAATGCTGCCAAGCGCCCCCATGAACGGGTTGAAGCCAGCGATCATGGTCTCGCTCAGCCAAATGGCCAGTCCCAAGGCCCAGAAGACGTTCCGTGTCCAAACCGCGACAATGATCGCAAGCACGGGCGGTGTGATGGTCAGCCATTCCATGGAGCTTAGATCTGCGAATCCGTCGAGCGAATGGATTCCCGGGGGGCGGCCTGCGCTCGACTCTGGTGTTCAGACATTGCAATTTCCCTCCGCCTCGCCATCGACCTAAACAAGATACAGGTCAAAGCAAGGCAGGTTTGGACGGAACCTCCCAGATCACCTCTTCCAACCCAACAAAGCGCAACATTCGAGCAAGTTCTGCATCAAGCTTTGCCGCACGCGC
>JBCCXW010000137.1:0-8766 GCA_039191105.1 Pseudomonadota bacterium | reverse complement strand
TTTGCACAGCGCCGCGGCGGCGTGCGCGATGGCGACGACAAGAAGAATTACTCTATCCATGAAAGCGTCGGCATTGCGACGGGATTGCTGATTGCGGCCTGCCATAATGCGGGTCTTGCGACGCTTGTGCACACGCCCAATCCGATGAAATTTCTGAACGCGCTGTGTGGACGGCCAGAGACCGAGAAACCCTTTTTGATCCTCGTGGCGGGCTATCCGGCGCAAGACGCGCTGGTGCCAAAGCACGCTTTGGTCAAAAAGCCGCTGGCTGAGATCGCAAGCTTTTTATGAGTTTTCAAAGCTCTGGCCGATCAAATCACACGCTCAGAGCGCAGGCGATTTAAAATCGGCGAAATCATTCGTCCGATCGCTTCATCGCTTGGTCTGACTTGCCCATAAGCCGGCAAGCCTTCATCGGCGATCACTAAGTCGGCCTCAAACATCGCCGGGAAAGTGTGACGGTAATGCGCTGCGCGGACAGTTGCGAGATATTGGCTGAGCACGCTCTCGACGCTGCGCCCACGTTCGATGACATCCCGCCTTAACCGCCGGGCGAGACGTAAATCATCTGGGGTATCAACATAAATCGACAGATCCAGCAGAGGCTGCAGGGACGGCACAGACAGCGCGTGGATGCCTTCCAAAATAATGATTGGCGCCGGTAGAATGGTCAGCGTTTCCACCATCCGATCGTGCCGGTCATAATCATAAACCGGCTGCTCAATCGCTTCGCCGTTTTTTAGGTCGGCCAACTGACGGGTGAGCATTTCCGTGTCCTTGCTGCCCGGATCGTCATAATTGACTTGTTCGATAATAACTTGCCGATCGGCATCGCTGTCGGCCGGACCGTAGTGCGACATTGGCCAGTAATAACCGTCCTCTCGAAAAATCACCACGCCGGTATCAGACAATTGCTCGGCCAGGGCTTCGGCCACCGTTGACTTTCCTGAGCCCGAGCCACCCGTCATCGCAATGAGATAAGATCGCGCGGGCGCCACCTTTGACTAGGTTTCGCCGTCTTTCAGCGGCACGGCATACAGCTCGAGCCGGTGATCGACGAGCTTATATCCATGCGCGCGGGCGATTTCGACTTGCAGGCGCTCGATTTCTTCATTGTGGAACTCGATCACCTTACCAGATTTCACATCGATCAAATGATCATGGTGCTCATCTGGGACCTCTTCGTAGCGCGCGCGCCCGTCACCAAAATCATGGCTTTCGATAATGCCATACTCTTCGAAGAGTTTGACGGTCCGATAGACTGTCGCGAGCGAGATATTCTTGTCGACAGCATTGGCACGACGATGGAGCTCTTCGGCATCCGGATGATCATCGGCGAGAGACAAAACCCGCGCAATAACGCGTCTTTGTTCCGTCATTCGCAGGCCTTTTTCGGCGCAGAGCTTTTCTAATCGTTCCATGAGGCACCTCTAGCCTTTTATTTCACAGTCTGTCCAGCGCGAGCTTTCGACATTAAAATGGCGTCAACGCGGCGTCCTTCAAGGCGTGCATAGTATTTCGGTCGTCGTCCGTCGATCCGAAATCCTAGTGCTTGATAAAAGGCAATCGCCCCTGAATTATCCGCGGCAACGTCGAGCCACCAATTTAAGAGGCCAGACGCCTCGGGCTGGCGCTCGAGATCGAGGATCAAGGCGCGCGCGAAACCTTGACGGCGGTGGTCAGGATGTGTCGCCAAAGTCAGAATCTCCGATGTGTTGTCAACGCATTGGATCAGAATGAAGGCGACGAGTTGCGCTCCATCCCAAATCCCAAGCGCACGAATCTCGGGACGCTCCAGCATCGCGCCGATGGCGGCTCCGGTCCAAGGCGCATCGTTCGCAAAAGCGGCGGCGTGCACATGCGCCATTTGCGCGGCATCTGAGGGCATGAGCGCGGCGATCCTCATTTCGCCGGTGGCGGCTTTGTCGGCAGCGTCGCATCCGGGGCGCGTGCATAAACCGGTTCGGCAGGATGCAGCTCCGGATCGAGCTGCGTCGCATAAACGGCGGCCCGAACCGCGCTCGGCGCTGCGGCTTGGATCAGAACGCCTGGAAAATGCGGCTGCAGCGCCTCACGCGCCCCAAACATGATGTGCGGGCGCTCATGCAAGAAGGCTTGCAACGCCCCCAAAGACTGTTCCACAGGCGGTCCGGTGGGTGTGCCGGTCCGAAAGGTTTGCGCCCAATAGGTGATGTCGGGTGGGCGCCTTTGGGCGGGTAGGGCGACAATCGCTGAGCCTTGTTGGCCCGCGGGCAGCGCCGCTTCCAAGCTGGACACGCCGAGACAGGGCCGTTGCAATGCCAGCGCGAGACCACGCGCGAACGCGACGCCGATGCGGATGCCTGTGAAGCTGCCCGGTCCGGTGACAACCGCAAACCGCTCGACGTGCGATAGCGTCAATGCGGCATCGGCCAAAAGCCTGTCGACCAAGCCTGGCAAGCTGGCATCTTGCCCGCGGGCCATTGCCGCGCTTTTAGACGCAACAACCTCCTGGCCTTGGATCAAAGCGAGCGCGCATGCCGGTCCGGCGGTGTGAAGGCCGAGAACGATCATCGCCGCGCTTTATAGGATGAGACAGGCATCCTCAAAGCTCAATCGCGGACTGCGTTCGAATATGGTTGAGTCATCGCCATGCCCGATATTGCAGAGCCAATTTGAACGCCAGGTCTTTGTGGCCTCTGTCTTGAGGAAAAATTCTTCGTCAACGCCAGCATTATTGAACCCGGACATCGGACCACAATCGAGCCCCAGAGCGCGCGCTGCAAGCATTAAATAGGCGCCTTGCAACGTGCCATTGCGAAACGCCGTTGTCTGCCGATTTTGGTCATCGGCGAACCAGTCTTTTGCGCCTGGGTTATGCGGGAAGAGTTCTGGAATCTTTTCGGGAAACTCGAGGTCGTGCGCGATGATCACCACCCATGGCGCGGACATGGTTTTATCAACATTACCCGGCATCAAGAAGGGTTTGAGGCGCTCTTTCGCTTCATCGCTGTGTATGAAGACAAATCTCGCTGGCGAGCAATTGGCGCTCGTCATGCCCATTTTGGTCAAATCATACGTCGCACGGATGAGGGTCTCCGGCACGGTTTCTGGCGTCCAGCCATTATAAGACCGCCCGTGGCGCCAGATCAGATCCAACGCGTAATCATTGACTGGGTTATTCGACATCAACCGCTCCCGCATTTCATCTCACGCCGAGACATAGTCGGGTTCGATTAGAAATACAGTCTGAGAGTCAAATCAAGACTAGGCCGCATGCGCGGTGGCGATGGTCGACTTGATCCGCCAGGTCACATCCATGCTGGCGACTTCGCGGCCTTCAGCATCTGTCAACGAAACATCAACGCCATAAGTGACCAAGCCGAGATTCGAAAACTCCGAAAGGATCTCTTTGCCATCGCGGCGCAAGCGTCCTTCGGCTCGGATCGCGCCGCGAGCAGACCTCACATAGGAGATTGTCGCCTCTGTAATTGAGGCGCGAACCACCGCAATTTTGTCTGCAAAGAGAGACACACATGCCGCGCCTGAGGCAGCCTCCGCTAAGGTAAACAGAGCGCCCGCATGCTGAGTGCCGATATGGTTCTTGGTCTCTGGCCGATCTGGCAATTGTGCGGCGCCATGCCCATCCGCGATCACTAAGAGCTCAATGCCTGTGAGCTTTGCGTATGGCACGTTTTCTTCAAAGAATGCCTTCATCAATTCGTACATTTCGGTGGTTTGATCCGCCATGGTTACCTTCTCTCTTTGTTTTGAATTTTATTTCACTTTATATCGACATACGTCATTCTATTCATCAATAATATTTTATCTATCCGTTTTCCCAATACCGGAGTCCGGGCCTATGAATTGACCGATGGTCCCCGCGTAGATCGTCGATTCCGCCGCGTTTTGACTTGCTTACCCAGTAATTACTACCAGAAAGCGAATTCACGCTATTTACAAAGCTGAAACCTTGATTGACGCTTTCTCAACAAATTAAAAACAGATTACCGAGACCCGGGACCAGTTTTTCAAGACATCTATGACATGTAAGCCGTATGCGCCTGTCGACGTCGTCCGTCCTGAAAAGTATTGTGCACGGCACACTGGAACTGCCAGACGGCCGATTGCGCCAAGCCGTGCTGCGCGAACTGTTCGACCAATTGGCATCGGTGATGAAACCCTTGGCGCTGATTACGGCGATCAATGGGACGGTCGTCACACTGATTTTCGCGCAATTCACTGAATGGTGGCTGGCGCTGATCTGGCTGGGACCGATCCTCTATTTTTCTTACTACCAATATGTCGGTGCTAAGGCGATGGCGGCGGTCCCTAAGGACGCGAAACTGTCCGGCGGATTTCTGAAAAAGGGCGCGCGGAACAATTTCCTGTTCGGCGCCTGGTGGGCCTCGTCTTGTTTGATTTTTGTTGGGCCTGACCCGGCCGCTAATATCACCCTGGCCGCCTTGTCGATGGGGATGTGCGCGGCTGCTGCCGCGTGTCTTGGCTCAAACGCGGCGATGGCGGCCCGGTTCTTAGCGGGGGCCGTGCCGGTCACCGTGTTCTCACTGTTTTTCATCGACGGGGCCGCGGCCGTGATTACATCTGCGATGGGCGGCACGCTCGCGGTGACCATGGTCTATATGGCGCATCTGAAGTATAATGACACGGTTGAGATGTTGCGGGTTCGGCTTGGGCTCGAGCTTTCGAAAGCACGCTTGGAGTCCGCTGTGCGCACGCTCGGCATTGGCCTAGAGATCACCGATAATTCAGGCGAGGTGGTGTTCTCCAATGCCAATATGGCAACCAACCGCGAAGCGATTGCGCTGGGCGGGCGTACGCGGGAAGGCTTCTCCTTCTGGCACGGCAAATATTACCGCCAAACCGAATTCAACGGCGTCGAGGGCGATAAAATTGAGTTGGTCGAGGATGTCAGCTCATTGGTCGAGAGCCAGCAAGCGATCTTGCAGTCTCGCCAGCAAGCCGAGCAGGCCTTGCAAACCAAGTCGGCCTTCTTTGAGTCGATCTCAAGAGAAGTGATTTATCCGATCAAGACGATCATGAAATATGCGCGCTTATTGCAGCCCGACTCGCGCATACGCTTTGATGATGAAGAGCTTGGCAATCTTGCCGATTTGATCATGAACGCGTCGAAAGACCTCGAACAGCTCATGTCTTCGATGACGCGGCATTCGCTCGACGAGAATGCGCATATGGTCGACGCTGAAATGGTCAAACTGCGGGAAATCTTCCGCGATGAGCTGATAGAAATGGCGCGTGCGGATCTTGATGAGTTGACCTTGCACCAAATCGTTCAGGCGGTCCCGGAAGACTTGCTGGTCAAATCATCGGCCAGTGGATCGCTGACACGCGCCTTGGGACAAATGTGCTTGAAAGCACACCGGACCGTCGGCGCCGATGGCGCGCTATCGCTCTATGTGCGCGCCATGCCGGATGAATCCGACGCGATCTGTTTCATCGTCCGAGGCGTTTATGGCGCACTTGGACCAAGACCCTATGATAAAATGGTCATCGACTCGCCGGATGAGACGGATGATGAGATCACGCTGGATGCTTATGCGACCTATATGTCGGCGACTCATATTGAGAATCTTGGCGGCCAATACCGCGAAAATTTAGGCGGCGAAAAGTCGGTCAATCTCGTCGCGGTTGTGCCCTCAGATCATGTTCAAAGCGGCGCCCAAGCGCTTAAGACACTGCCTTTGAAATCAGCTGCGCATTAAACGCGGAAATCGTCGAGACGGCCTCATGCGAAAAGGTCGAGCCAGTGTGGAAAGTCCGCTTTTCGCCTTGCATCGTCTGCATTTGCTGCAATAAGCCGTCGCGGATGGCGTCGGCAGAGTAGCTTGGCATATATTCCCAGACGATTTGTTGAACAATTCTAGGATCCACCGCGCCGCGCTCGCTGGCACTAAACAAAGCGAGTTCCATTAATTCATCCTCATTATAAGCCGCTGAGGATTGTCCCACTGTGAACAAGTGCCGCCCGTCCTCGTCCGGACACTCATACCTCGAAAATAGCAGCTCACCGTCCCTGGCATTATTGGCGCAGGTATCGCTCCAAGAATTCACCGGTGCGCTATGCGGCCAGTCCTCGACCGAGACCAGCGTGGTCGTATAGCCCGACCATTTCACCGCCTTCGCAACGTCCGCTTCGGATGCGGTCGGCCGGGTCAGTCGATTGAACCGATCGATCGGGATCGTATTCACCAGAAAGTCGGCGCGATGGAGCGCGCCGGTTTCGGTTTCCACTTCAATCCCCGACTCGGAGCGCCGAATGGCGGTGACGGGTTGATCCAGATGCACATCCAGCGGTTCGGAAAAGCGGTTCCAAAAGTTTTGCCAGCCGCGATCCGGCATCACCGTGAATTTCAGCAGGCCAGTAATCAGCATATCCACATCCACCCAGCGAAAGGCGTGGATCAGCGGTAAGTGATCCAAATAGCCATAGCCGATGGACGTCACCACGCGATGCATCATCCGTTCGATTTTGCCCAGCTGGTGCTCTTGCAGCCAGGCGCTGGTGGCCTTTGCCAAAATCGGATTCACAGTTTCGTCTTGCTGGCGCAGCCGCCGCATCAAGCGCGCTCGTAGCCGCGCATATTTGATCACTTGTAACAAAAAGGGCGGGCCGCTCCCATCGCGGATATACTCGAGGAGTTCGCGATCATCGATCCGCTGCGCCTTCAAATAATTGCGCCGAATGCCGAGCGACTTCATCTGTTTGAGAATGTATTTGTGGGACCAAATCGCATAGCAGGTGCCGAACTCGACGACATGACCACCGATCTCATTGGTCAGACACTTGCCGCCAACTTTCGCCTTGGCTTCGAGCACTGTCACACGCTCGAGGCCGCGATCACGCAGCATTCGCGCCATCGTTAGTCCAGCTGGTCCCCCACCCAAAATAATATATGACGCCTTGCTCATAATTTGCCGCCGATCTCTCCACTTCACCGACTTGCAATGAATTCGTTTACGATCAGTATGCTAATTTCCTTTAAAAGGAAGAATTAAGTAAACCGCTCAATAGGCGGGTATCGAGTATTATGGATTTATTCTTAACGCTTTTGGCGACCGTCTTTCGGTCGCTGTTTACCGCGAGAAACGCATCGGTTTGGGACGGCACACGCTATAAGTTCAAAATCAGAGGGTCAGACACCGATGGCGACGGTGCGTTGTTGCCGTCTCGCATTCCGTCTTACATCGATATTTCGCTGGTCAAATTCTTCGTCGCGACGCGGATGTCGGCGGTCGTTCGGCGGCGCGGCTGGGTGCCGATTGTCTTGAGCTCTTATCAAGTGCGCTCGCACCCCCGGATCACGCGGGGCCGGGTTCAAATCCATACACGCGTTGTCGGCTGGCAGGATCAATATGTCGAGATCTGGCACACATGGGAGGATCTCGAGGGGCGCGAATTGTTGCGGTCGGTTTATTTGACACGGGTCACACATCGCGGCCGCGATAAAGTCACGGGCGCGGATATGTTGCAGGAACTCGGCGAAGAGGTGGTTGAAAAGCCGCTTTCGGACATCGCCGCGCGTCAGCTCAACGATTATCTCGAAATCCGAGAAACCAATCGCAAAACGGCACAGTCGGATATCGGTTACGCCAACTATTTCAAATTCACGGAACAACCGTAACGAGATCCAAATTAACCTAGATTATTCGGGTGTCTCATCTTGATGAGGCACCCATGGCTAATCCGAATTTTGCGACTCCGACGGCTCAAGCCGTACCAGATCTGGTTCTCAATCCCGGCCGTCTGCATGAGAAAATTCAAACCGCGTTTGACACGTTTGCAGACCATCCCTTCTTAACCACCGCCTTGCCCACCGGACATAGCGAGACCACGGATTTTAAAACGGCGATCCAATCAGCGATGGCGCTTGCGTATTATTTGCGCCAGGAGCGCGGCTATCAACCGGGTGATGTGGTGGCGATCCAATCGCCGAACTGTACCTCTTACATCGTTTCTATGCTCGGCGTATTTTTAGCCGGCCTAACCGTGACCAATATTAACCCGCTCTACACGGCAGCAGAAACCCGGCGGCAGTTAAAAGACAGCCAAGCGCGCTGCCTCATCGGCTCGACCATCTTCTCTGAAATGATCGAAGATGCGATTGATGGCACGCGCGTGGATCATGTGATCTCTATCTCGGTGACAGACTTCTTTCCCGTCATGACCCGAACCGCGCTCAATTTTTTACTGCGCAAGGTGAAGAAGCTCGATCGCGCCTTTGTCGGGCCGCATGCGCGCCTGACATCGATTGTTGCCGATTCGCGCCAAGAGGTGACCTTTGACTATGTCGAGGACACGGCTGCGGATCGCGACACGATCTATCAATATTCGGGTGGCACAACCGGAGTCTCGAAAGGCGTGCGCCTGACAGAACAAGGGTTGATGAGCAATATCGCACAATTTGCGATCGCCTCGCCGGAGCTATTGAACACGCAGCATCAGACCATGCTCTTAGCACTGCCCGTGTATCATGTGTTCGGTATGCTCGCATCGGTCATCGCCATCACCAATGGGGGGCACCTCGTGCTGATCCCAAATCCGCGACCTTTGACCAATATGAAGCCCGCGTTTGAGAAATTTAAGCCGGATGTTTTCCCAGGCGTGAACACATTGTTCGAAAAGCTGCTCCAAGAGGATTGGTTTGAAGCGCTTGGTCAAAGCGTTAAAATCACGATTTCAGGCGCCGCCGCTTTACATGAACATGTTGCCCAAGGCTGGATGCAAGCGACCGGATCAAACATTAT
>JBCCXW010000136.1:0-8789 GCA_039191105.1 Pseudomonadota bacterium | reverse complement strand
TGCCACCGCTGGTGGCGCGGGCCTCGTGGCGTATCCACTGATCGACCAAATGAATGCTGCTGGCGATACAAAAGCCGCCTCGAGCCTGGAAGTCGATGTTTCAAAAGTGCCGCTTGGCGGCGAAATCCGCGTCCTAATTGGGGGCAAGCCATTCTTTTTGCGCCACCGCACGCCGGATGAGATTGCCGAAGCGGTTAATGCGGACCTCTCCCGGATGCCCGATCCCGAAACCGATGAAGAGCGTCTAAAGCCCCTTCCAGATGGCACGATTAACCCGGTCATGCTGGTCACATCTGGGGCTTGTACGCACCTTGGTTGTGTGCCCGTTGGGCCCGCGCAGGGCAGTGTGGGCGATTATGGCGGCTGGTACTGCCCCTGCCACGGCTCGCACTATGATACATCTGGTCGGATCAGGAAGGGGCCTGCGCCATCGAACCTGCCGATCCCAGATTATGAGTGGGTATCCCCCACGGTTGTAAAGATTTCACTTTAAGAGGAAGGGCGAGAGACCAATGAGTGGACACGAGTCTACCTACGAACCGAAATCAGACTTCACGAAATGGCTAGATAGCCGGCTTCCAATTGTCCGCCTTGCGCACGATAGTTTTGTCGATTTCCCAACCCCGAAAAACCTCAATTACTGGTACACTTTTGGCGGGATATTGGCGGTCTGTTTGGTGATCCAAATCATCACCGGGGTAGTGCTGGCCATGCACTATACGGCGACCGTCGATGAGGCGTTTGGCTCGGTCGAGCGGATCATGCGGGATGTGCCTTATGGCTGGTTGATCCGCAATGTGCATATGGTCGGGGCGTCGATGTTCTTCCTGGCCGTCTATGTGCACATGTTCCGCGGGCTTTATTACGGCTCTTACAAAGCCCCGCGCGAAGTGTTGTGGTTGCTCGGCTGTGTCATCTTCTTGCTGATGATGGCGACCGCCTTCCTCGGCTATATGTTGCCTTGGGGACAAATGTCGCTGCACGGCGCCAATGTGATCATCAACTTGTTTGGCGCGATCCCACTGGTTGGCGAAGCGATCCAAAGCTGGTTGATGGGCGGCCCGTCCGTGGGCAATCAAACGCTGCAACGTTTCTTCTCATTGCACTATCTGTTGCCGTTTATGATTGCGGGTGTGGTGATTCTTCACATCTGGGCCTTGCACGTGCCGGGCAATAACAATCCGACCGGCGTCGAAGTGCAGGAAGTCGAAAAGGACACGGTCCCTTTCCACCCCTATTATACAGTGAAAGACGGGTTTGCGATTGTGGTCTTTCTGATCATCTTCGCAGTGTTCGTGTTCTATGCGCCCAATGTACTCGGACACGCAGACAATTACATTGAGGCCAACCCGCTTGTGACGCCTGCGCACATTGTGCCGGAATGGTATCTCTTACCGTTCTACGCGATCCTGCGTGCGATCACGTTTAATATTGGTCCGATTGATGCGAAACTGCTGGGCGTGATTTTCATGTTCGGCTCAATCGCCGTGCTGTTCATGCTGCCATGGCTCGATACGTCAAAAGTAAAGTCGATGCGTTACCGCCCGGTTGCGAAACAATTCTTCTTCGGCTTTGTCGTTGCCTGTTTGCTTTTGAGCTGGTGCGGCGCAGAGAACCCGGACAATCCAATCATTAAGATGGGCGATGACAAACTGGTGGTGAACTATGTCGACTCCGCCGGTCTCGAGGGCTCTCGGGTGTTCACAGACTATGCGCCCGCCGCAGAGTTCCGGACAGAAACCGTCGCAGCAGGCGGCACAGCATCGCTTGGCATCCAGGTGGCACCGGCCTTCCGCTTCTTGCACCTGTCGCAGCTGATGACTTTATACTATTTCGCATACTTCCTGGTCATTCTGCCCATGCTTGGTTTGCGCGAGCGTCCAAAGGATGAGCCGGACTCGATTCACCATTCCGTTCTCGGAAGCAGCGCGCCCGCGATGGCGCCAGCCGAATAGAGGTAGGGTCGATATGCAAGTCTTACGTCCACTCTTGGCTGGATTTGGCGCCCTTGCGATCTGCCTCAGCGCAGATGCTGCGGGCGGCGCAAAGAAAGCGTCTGAACCGACGGGCGGTTGGCCCTTCGCCAAAGTGCCCGCGGGCCAGGTTGAAGCCGAAAGCGTCCAACGCGGGTTCCAAGTGTATAAGGAAGTCTGCTCCTCCTGCCATGGCATGAAGCTGCTGTCTTATCGTAATCTCGCTGAAAAGGGCGGCCCGTTCTATAGCGATGAGTATCCAAACGCGAACGATAATCCGCTCGTTAAAGCCCTCGCGGCAGAGTTTGAAGTGCTCGATCCAAGCCCGGATGAGTTTGGCGATCCTGTCTATCGCCCAGCGATTCCCGCGGATACGTTTCGTGAGCCGTATCCGAACGAGCAAGCGGCCCGGGCGGCGAATGGCGGCGCTCTGCCCCCAGATCTGTCGGTGATTACCAAAGCCCGCGGCAAGGGCGCTGAAGGCGATGGGGCGACCTATATCTACTCGCTATTGAAAGGCTATCCCGACTTTGATGAGGTGAAGTTCCGCCAAGACGAGGAAGGTAATTTCGTCAATTATCTCGAATTCGATCAGGGCGAGACAGTCGGTGAATTGCTGCAGCCCATGGGGGTTTATTATAACCCTTACTTCGCGGGTGATGCGACACCGCAATGGTCGGGCGATCCGCGCCATGTGCCATATGGCGGCTTCATCGCGATGGCACCGCAGCTTCCGGATGGACGCGTTGAATATATGGACGGCACCGAAGCGACGACCCAGCAAATGGCTTATGACGTTGCGCAATTCCTTCACTGGGCAGGTGATCCGAAACAGGGTCAGCGCAAATCATTGGCGCTGCCGGTCTTGATCTATCTGGTCTTCCTCTCAATTCTGCTTTGGTTCTCTTATAAGCGGATTTGGAGAAACGTGGCGCACTAGCCGCTGCGTCGCACAAGAACTTGAATTGACGACCCCGCCCTGGATTGCTCCAAGGGCGGGGTTTTCTTTGGGAGAAAGTGCATGAGCAATTGGGTGATCGGCGTGATCGGCGGGTCCGGCTTGTATGAGATTGAGGGGCTTCAAGACGCTGAAAGTGTGCGCATCGAAACGCCCTGGGGCGCGCCGTCGGACGCGCTCATCAAAGGCCGCGTCGGCAATGTCGGCTTCGTCTTCCTTCCGCGTCACGGCAAAGGGCACCGGCTATCCCCGACCGCGATCCCCTACCGCGCCAATATTGACGCGCTCAAGCGCCTTGGATGCACCGACGTTTTATCCTTCTCTGCGTGTGGGTCGTTGCAGGAAGCCTACGCCCCGGGCGATTTTGTCATGGTGGATCAGTTTATTGACCGTACGTTTGCGCGTGAGAAGAGTTTCTTCGAGCCCGGCATGGTGGCCCATGTCTCCATGGCCGATCCGATCTGTGCGCGCCTGTCTGGATTGGCCGGAGATGCGGCAGAAGCAGCCGGCGCAAACGTGCATCGCGGCGGGACGTATCTAGCCATGGAAGGCCCGCAATTCTCGTCCCGAGCAGAAAGCCATTTGTATCGTCAATGGCGCTGCGATGTCATCGGCATGACCAATATGCCTGAAGCTAAGCTCGCGCGCGAGGCAGAACTGCCTTATGCGACCATGGCTATGGTCACGGATTATGATTGCTGGCACGCCGATGAGGCGGATGTTGAAGTTACCAATGTGCTCGAGATTATGGCCGCCAATACGGCCCGCGCAAAGCAAGCCATTCGACAGCTCGCCAAAGCGCTGCAAGGGGTCGCGCGGACGCCATCGCCGCAGGGCATCGAGACTTGCCTCGATTATGCGATGATCACCGCACCCGAAGCCCGGGATCCGGCGGTTCTAGCCAAATTGGATGCGGTCGCTGGCCGCGTCCTCGGCGGTTAAGCCACACCCGAAGAGAAAAGCTGCAAGGGCACAGACATGTCGTCTTGCGACTCGCGCGCCCTTCGTCTTTAAGCCAAGGGCATTGGGCAAAGGTGGCACAGCTATGAAATTGATTTCTTGCAATGCGAATCGACCGCTCTCGGAAGCGATTGCAGATCATCTTGATTGTCCGCTTAGCGACGCTGAGGTGAAGACTTTTGCTGACAATGAGATCTTTGTTCGGATCAATGAAAATGTCCGCGGTGAAGATGTGTTTGTTATCCAATCCACGTCTAAGCCTGCCAATGACAATTTGATGGAACTGCTAATCTGTATCGATGCCCTACGCCGGGCATCGGCGGCGCGCATTACCGCCGTTATTCCCTATTTCGGCTATGCGCGGCAGGATCGCAAAACCGATGGGCGCACACCGATTTCGGCAAAATTGGTGGCAAACCTAATCACTGCCTCCGGCGCCGACCGGGTCCTCACGATGGATCTCCACGCGGGCCAAATTCAAGGCTTTTTCGACTTGCCGACGGACAATATGGTGGCGCTTCCAGTGATGGTCGAAGATGTCCGACGACGCATGGAAAACGGCAATGTCATGGTTGTGTCACCGGATGTTGGCGGCGTGGTTCGGGCGCGGTCTTTTGCCAAACGGATCGGCGCTGATCTCGCCATTGTCGACAAGCGGCGCCCGGAAGCGGGAAAGTCCGAAGTGATGAACATCATCGGTGAGGTGGCGGGGCGGAAGTGTATTCTTGTCGATGATATTTGCGATTCTGGTGGGACCTTGGTCAATGCCGCTGCCGCCTTGAAAGAGCAAGGCGCAACGTCTGTGAGCGCTTACATTACCCACGGCGTTCTTTCCAACAATGCCGTCGGCAAGATTGAGCAATCGGTGATGGACGAACTGGTGATTTGCAATACGATCCGGCCGAGCGACGAGGACTTAAAAGCGAGCAAATTGCGGGTCTTGTCGGTTGCGCCTTTGCTCGGCGAAGCGATCCGCCGGATTGCCAATAATGAAAGCGTCTCGAAACTGTTCGACTAAACCGCGCAGCAGCCTTCAAATAGAATCAAACCTTTCACACGCGCCGGGTCCACATGCGCGCCGTCTTGATAGACTTCGAGATGTAAGTGCGGGGACAGTGCGCCTTCGCCGGACATACCGACTTTTCCTATCACGGTGCCTGCGGGGGTCTTCTGATCCAACTCAACCAAGATCGTATTAAGTTGCGCAAAGCGCATTTTGCGGCCGTCTTCGAGCAGAATGTCCACTGTATAGCCGAGTTCGTCCTTCTTCGCCAAAGCAATCACTTTGGCGTTGGCGGGTGCGTGGACATGGGTATAGAGGTCGGCCTTTATCCCAACACCGCTATGCCACCAGGTTTTGTTTTCGGCCTCGATATAAATCTCTCCGAATGGCGCGATGAGTTTGGCGGGGGCGCCGGCAATCACCGGGTGGGTGAAAATGCTGCTGCGCGCCACCGAACTGGCTTGGGCGAGCGAGAGCGGCGCGAGCACCAGGCCGGCGGCCAAAGCGGCAAGCGCGAGCCGCCGCCGCGGTTGCCGACCATCCCGCGCCAGCAAGTGGGTCAGACGTTTCTTCAACATTTCCTGGCGCGGCAATATGAAGGCTGCGGCGGGCAAGGATTGAACCGCCTGCGGGCGCGTGATCCGGGCGGTTTTGGCCAGCGCTCGGGCATAGGCCACATTGTCGCCGATCAAGGCAGCGGCCTGCGCATCACAGGCGGCTTCTCGCCAATAGTCGAGCTCCCGCCGCATCATCCAGGCAAAGGGCGAAAACCAAAACACATCCGCCACCGATCGCTCAATCGGCCGCGTGAGTAAATCGCCGCGGGCAATGTGCGTGCATTCATGGGCGAGAATAATATCGGCATCGGCTTGGTTCGAGATCACTTCCGGCAGATAAATCGTCCGGCGACGGATGCCGGACAGGAAGGGTGACCCCTGCGCAATGCGGGCGGTCGCTGGCGCTTGTTTCAGGCCGAGGGCGTGCGCCCAAGGTTCGGACTTAATCTCGCAGTCCTGCGCCGATCGCTTGATTTTTTGGAGGCGCCATTGGGACATGATGATGAACCCTGCGCGCACCGCCCAACCGATTCCGAGGAGCGCCAGCAAAACCTGTCCGATGAAAGACGCCGCCGGGATACGCGTTGCGGCATCGATCCCGGCATATGATGACAAGGCCTCAGCGGCGCCGCCAATATAGGGCAAATCCGGGATCGGTGTTGCAATTGGAGATGGGATCAAGGCATAGGCGCCGGTGATCAGCCAGGGCAGGATAGAAAGGCTCGCCGCACCGCGCCAAATCGCGTGCGCGAACGGCGCTGGCACGGGGCCTCGGCATAGGCCAAACGCGCAGCCGGTCAGCAAACCTGTCCAAATCAGTGAAAAGGCGATGAACCAGAGCGCAGACACGATCAGACGCCGTCTTTGCGGGCTTCCGCCGCATTGATGATCGCATCCAATTCATCAAGTTCATCATCGGACAGGTGCGGGCTTTCGGCAAACATCGTGGCTGGGATCGGGCCGTCCATGTCGAGCACCTTACGGGCCAAGTGGCGCACCAGACTGCCAAGTGTTTCGACCCTGTCGAGCATCGGCTCGAACGTCACTGGATCGACTTCGCCATTGCGTTTAACCCAGCCTTTGGCTTCCATCCGCCCGAGCACTGTGCGGGTGGTTGATAATTGCCAATTCTGAGACGGGCCGACCGCTTCATGCAATAGCCGCGCGGTTTTCGCGCCGCTCGTCCACAGATACTTCAGAATCACCAGTTCAGATGGATTTGGAGTCGTCATCGTACCTGTCCTCCGGGCGCTACACATGTAAATCTACGTCTGTAAATTACTCAGTGTCAAGTGACATGCGGTTTAATGGTTGCGAGCCCCACGGCTTTTTCGTATAGGCAGCGCCTTACAGAAAGGGCAGCGCCAGGCTGTTCCTGTCAGGCTGTTACCTTGAATGGATTTCAAGGCGGACTTCAGGGCGAAAGGAAACATTATGTCGAGTGATATTGTCTTTAACGTCACTGTGCGTGAGCGCATTGGCAAAGGTGGGGCCCGTGAAGCACGTCGCAACGGCTTGGTCCCGGGTGTTCTTTACGGCGGCGGCGAAGATCCGGTGGCGATCAATCTCAAGCAGAATGAGGTGATCAAAGCCATCAATACCGGCCAGTTCCTGTCCTCAACCGCAACGCTCGTGCATGACGGTGACAAGCAAATGGTCATCCCGCAGGCGATCCAGTTGCACCCGGTGACCGATCAACCGCAACATGTCGATTTGTTCCGGGTCAAACGCGATCAAATTATTACGGTTGAAGTGGCGGTGAACTTCCTCAATGAAGACGCCTCGCCAGGCCTCAAAAAAGGCGGCGCTTTGAACGTAGTGCGGTTCGCGATTGAGATGAATGTGCGGGCCGATAGCATTCCAGATGCGATTGATGCAGACCTGACCGGTCTCGATATTGGCGACAATGTGAAAATCTCAGACGTCACCCTGCCAGAAGGTGCGGAACCGACCATTACGGACCGCGACTTTACCATTGCCTCGATTGTCGGGCGCGGCATCGCAGCAGATGCGGCCGAAGAGGATGAGGCGCCAGAAGCTGACGAAGTCGAGGCCACGAAACAAAGCGGCGACGACGACACCGAAGAGTGATCAAGGCTTGGATCCAATTTGTGGCGGGGTGGTGGCAAAGCCGTCCCGCCCTTTTTGATTCCTCAACAAGCAACTCAGAGGAGCCGGTCATGCATATTCTTGTTGGGCAAGGCAATCCTGAGCCAAAGTATTTGCGCAACCGGCACAATCTTGGTTTCATGGTTTTGGATGCCATCGCCGATCATTACGGGTTTGCGCCCTGGCGCAGCAAGTTCCAAGGCCAGGTCAGTGAAGGGCGAGTCGACGGCGAAAAAGTGCTCCTGCTTAAGCCCGAGACCTTTTACAATGAAACGGGTCGGGCAACGCAAGCGGCGGTGCAATTCTATAAATTGAGTGCTGAAGACGTGACCGTCTTCCATGATGAAATTGACCTTGCGCCGGGCCGGGTTCGGGTCAAACAAGGCGGCGGGCACTCGGGCAATAATGGCATCCGCTCAATGATCGCGCATGTTGGGGCAAATGTGCGCCGCGTCCGCATGGGCATTGGCCATCCCGGCGATCGCAGCAAAGTCATGCCCTATGTCCTGTCCGACTTTTCCAAAGCCGATGAAGCCTGGCGAGATGCCCTCATCGCGGCGTGCACTAAGTCGCTGCCACTCTTGTTAAAGAAAGGCGATGAGCGCTATCAGACCGAAGTGATGCGCCTGGCCCCAGCGCCGAAGCGCGATCCGAAACAGGCCGAGTAAGGCCTCCGCTCAACGTTCGCTTGTGTCATCTATGATTGGACCCGTCTCCAAAGGCGGGCGCCGTTGCGGTTCAAGCAGATAGGCGGGCATGTTGCCAGGCGCGCATTGCTCGACAACATTTGCCGTGCCTGCGAGCGCAGCGGCTGGGAGGCCCGTCTGCGTCCGCATCGCGGCGCTCATCACCAACATGATGATGATCACCATGCCGACGATCGCCAGCATGAACGGACCGAGCGTATCGCTATCGGCGTTCGTCGTCTGCGCGGCGCCAAAGCTCTGACTTGTCCGGGCCGCATAGGCGGGTACAGTGGTCGCCGGTGCCGCGGCAATCGCCGCCGCGGTGGTCGGCACTGGGGCAGCCTTCGCTCGGGCCCGGGGCGCCTGCGATAGCGGATCGGTCGGGTGGTTCTCCTTCCAAATCGCTTTGCCGTCTTTGTCGCTGGGTTTGAGCTCAATCCAGTCGCGCAAGTCTTTGCGGCCATCGCGGCGGCCGAGCTCATCCACCAAATCGAAATAGCCCGCGACATACTTCCGCGGCCCCATACCCGACAATGCGTACCG